>NZ_JBNWKB010000016.1:2500-82475 GCF_050509525.1 Gaetbulibacter sp. PBL-D1
ACTAGTTCACTATCGGTCTCTCAGGAGTATTTAGCCTTAACGGATGGTCCCGCCAAATTCATACAGGATTACACGTGTCCCGCACTACTCAGGATACCACTATCAATAACGTTTTTTACCTATACGGGATTATCACCCTCTATGATTGCTCTTTCCAAAGCATTCTAGTTCATTACGCATTAAATATCGTGGTCCTACAACCCCAGCATTGCCTTAACAATGCTGGTTTGGGCTGTTCCGCGTTCGCTCGCCACTACTAACGGAATCACTTTTGTTTTCTTCTCCTCCGGGTACTTAGATGTTTCAGTTCTCCGGGTTCGCCTCCTTACGGATAACATGTCTTCAACATGCTGGGTTGCCCCATTCGGATATCTGCGGATCAATTTGTATGTGCCAATCCCCGCAGCTTTTCGCAGCTTATCACGTCCTTCATCGCCTCTGAGAGCCTAGGCATTCCCCATACGCTCTTATTTAGCTTATTGTACTTTTTGTCTTTTTAATGAGTTACAATTATTGCTCGTTACAATAATTTAATTTTATTAAATATTTCTATCTAATTTTCATGTATCTTTTTCAATATGTCAATGAACTTTTTAGCTTTCGCTATCGTGGAGAATATCGGAGTCGAACCGATGACCTCCTGCGTGCAAGGCAGGCGCTCTAGCCAGCTGAGCTAATCCCCCATATACTAGTCGTTAGTACATAGTAGTTAGTAGTTAGACTATAACCACTACTCAACTTCCAGAATTTCCTATTAATTTAGTAGTCTCAGGCAGACTCGAACTGCCGACCTCTACATTATCAGTGTAGCGCTCTAACCAGCTGAGCTATGAGACTCTACTATAATAGATCATTTAAATTAACAGCAAAAGAACAGACTATTCCTTTTTTGAACTTCCTTATTAGTCGTCTTTCTCTAGAAAGGAGGTGTTCCAGCCGCACCTTCCGGTACGGCTACCTTGTTACGACTTAGCCCTAGTTACTAATTTTACCCTAGGCCGCTCCTTGCGGTGACGGACTTCAGGCACTCCCAGCTTCCATGGCTTGACGGGCGGTGTGTACAAGGCCCGGGAACGTATTCACCGGATCATGGCTGATATCCGATTACTAGCGATTCCAGCTTCACGGAGTCGAGTTGCAGACTCCGATCCGAACTGTGATAGGTTTTTAGGATTCGCTCCTGCTCACGCAGTGGCTGCCCTCTGTACCTACCATTGTAGCACGTGTGTAGCCCAGGACGTAAGGGCCGTGATGATTTGACGTCATCCCCACCTTCCTCACGGTTTGCACCGGCAGTCTTGCTAGAGTTCCCGACATTACTCGCTGGCAACTAACAACAGGGGTTGCGCTCGTTATAGGACTTAACCTGACACCTCACGGCACGAGCTGACGACAACCATGCAGCACCTTGTAAGTAGTCCGAAGAAAGATCTATCTCTAAATCATGCAACTTACATTTAAGCCCTGGTAAGGTTCCTCGCGTATCATCGAATTAAACCACATGCTCCACCGCTTGTGCGGGCCCCCGTCAATTCCTTTGAGTTTCATTCTTGCGAACGTACTCCCCAGGTGGGTCACTTATCACTTTCGCTTAGCCACTCAGACCGAAATCCGAACAGCTAGTGACCATCGTTTACGGCGTGGACTACCAGGGTATCTAATCCTGTTCGCTCCCCACGCTTTCGTCCATCAGTGTCAGTACATTATTAGTGATCTGCCTTCGCAATTGGTATTCTATGTAATATCTATGCATTTCACCGCTACACTACATATTCTAACCACTTCATAATGACTCAAGATAACCAGTATCAAAGGCAATTCTACAGTTGAGCTGCAGGATTTCACCTCTGACTTAATTATCCACCTACGGACCCTTTAAACCCAATGATTCCGGATAACGCTTGGATCCTCCGTATTACCGCGGCTGCTGGCACGGAGTTAGCCGATCCTTATTCTTACGGTACCGTCAAGCTCCCTCACGAGGGAGTGTTTCTTCCCGTATAAAAGCAGTTTACAACCCATAGGGCAGTCTTCCTGCACGCGGCATGGCTGGATCAGGCTTGCGCCCATTGTCCAATATTCCTCACTGCTGCCTCCCGTAGGAGTCTGGTCCGTGTCTCAGTACCAGTGTGGGGGATCCCCCTCTCAGGGCCCCTACCTATCGTTGCCATGGTGTGCCGTTACCACACCATCTAGCTAATAGGACGCATGCTCATCTTTTACCGATAAATCTTTAATCAAATGCCGATGCCGACTCTTGATACTATGGGATATTAATCCAAATTTCTCTGGGCTATCCCCCTGTAAAAGGTAGATTGCATACGCGTTACGCACCCGTGCGCCACTCGTCATCAGAAAAGCAAGCTTTTCTATGTTACCGTTCGACTTGCATGTGTTAGGCCTGCCGCTAGCGTTCATCCTGAGCCAGGATCAAACTCTTCATCGTTAAATCTTAAATATTATTTAACAACTAATATGGAATTTTATTCAGTACTCAAAATGGTCTATTCTTTTGTTTAATTAACATCGTTTCCAATGCTAATTTTACGCTGTCAATTCAATATGTTAATGAACTTTTATCTTCTCTTCTAAACCGTCTTATCGGTTAAGCGGGTGCAAATATAAAACCCTTTTTTTTATCCCACAATCTTTTTTGATTTTTTTTTGAAAATTTTTTCGAAACAATTCAAAACCCTTTTCTTAATCAGTATTTCTTGTGAACTTTTTGCCTCAACGTTCCCGTTTTTAGCGGCTGCAAATATACAACCTATTTTTTCTTTATCGCAAACTTTTTTTTACTTTTTTTTTAATGTTTTTCTCGAAAAATTTCGCCCACTCTATAAACCAATACTTTACATGTAATATTCTTATCATTTATACTTCCTGAAAAACTACATTAAACAATAATACACACTTTAAACATATATACATAAACTTAAAACATACCAAATAACACAACACTATTAATCACTATTAACTTTATGTATAGTATAGGTGTAATAAAAGTTTATAAAAAGAAGTTCCACACAATACCAAATCTTACTGTGAAGTCTCGGTATGGATAGTTGGGAGCCGAGTAATAATTATAACCTGTCAAAGCTGAGTTAAAATGTTCTGCTTTTAAATAGATTCTTGTTTGACGAACTTTTGCATTGATAAAAAAGTCTAGCCTTGGAAAGTTTCCTATTTTAGTATTGTTTTGAACGTAAAATTCAGCAAGTACTGGATCGTAAGCATTCATATTATATTCGGAGAAATAATTAAATATGACTCCTGTTTGTAAATAGAGTGCTTTTTTAAAGAAGTGATTAGAATAGTATAATGTATTCCTAGTTATTATTTTTGGTACATTTAATATGTTTTCTCCATTTAGTACTTCTTGATACATGATGGTGTTGTCTAATGCAAATTTCCCATACTTAATTTCTTTATTAAGTTTTAATCTAAAATAATTAATTGAGGAATTAGCTTGATATGGTTTTACAAACGTAGTGTCAGTTTCTTTTTGAAAATAGGTGTAATTATCAATTATAGTATAATCAAAAGAAAGGTTTGCAATTTTTTTAGACTGTAATTGAAAAGCTATTTGTTGTGTATTAATATTTTTAAATAAGCTAGTGTTATCCCAATTATAGTTTAAATAGTCGCTTTGGTATAATTGAAAGTTATAATTTGGTGCTCTAGAACTTGAATTGAATGTTGCTAAAGCTTTAGTATTGTCATTAATTTTATAGGAGGCTTTAGCTTTAAAAAAGTTTCCCTCAAAATCTCCAGAAACGTTAACCCCTAGTTCTCCTTCTATACTAAACTTGTTGAAAGATTTATTATATGCTCCTCCTACAGATAAAACATCTCCCTTTATTCTATTAGTGATACTATTGTCATCTAAAAACACAACTGTATCATATCCATAGTTAAAATTATTGTAATCGAGATTTAATCTTAAATGACCAATATCTTTATTATGATAACTTGCATAAAACCTATTGTAGAAATCTTCTAAAGTTACTTTGTCATTAATACTACTGCTTAAAAAAGCGTCACCAAAATAATCGTTTTGGGCAGTTTGTGTAAATTGGTAATATTTATCTTCAAAAGAAATATTGTTACCGATTATTAGGGTATTATTTGCTAATGAGTCTTGAACTTTGGTGATTTGGTATTGGTGCTCTAGATGAAACCTCTTACCTTCTAGTATGCTTTCAGCATTTTCAAAATTTGGATCAAATACAGAACGGTCTAAAAACTCTTCATCTCCAGTTTCAAAATTTACTAAGTCTTCATCTTGCAAACCTCCATTTTCTTGGTTCATTAAATCTTGCATGACAATGTGAGCTCTAACCTTGTATCTTCTATTTTTTGTAGTGTAATTGGTAGTAAACCTAAAATTACCAGTACTTGTTAATATGTGCTGGTATTTTCCTAACGAACGAAGTCCTTTGTATGCAATAGAAAAATTTAGTTGTTCAGAAGTATTAACTGTAAAGAAGGCGTCTAATAGTTGACCTTGTTCAAAAGCAGATTTATAAAGAAGTTCTGTAAAAGGGGTTGGAACGTGATAATAATTAATATCTTCAATTTCCATATAATTAAAATGTCTTGCTCTTGCTCCAAAAAGAGGCATTGTTCTCTCGGAGTAAAAATTAGAACTTAATGTATTATATGTCTGTCCAAGATTTGAAAAGTTAAGTAACTCAAAGTTATCCTTTCTTAAATAGTTAAATTTATACTCCTTTTTTATTGTTAAACTAGTATCAACAATAGTGGTGTCGTTTTCAAAAGATATTATTTTATATAAGTCAATTGTAGCATCTTGGTTTTTTATATTTTTATTTGAAGTACTCTTATTTGAACTTCGCATTGTATCATTGACAACTTGATTTCTCTTTAATGCAGCTTTATCAACAGAAATTTCTTGAGCTAATCCTTTTAAACTAAAAAAAAATAATACAATACAAAGAAAGTTTTTCATATGCTTTTGATATACTTGATGCAAAAGTAAATATTTAAAACGAGAATTATGGGTGAATATTATGTATAAAAAAACCCACTTTAAAAGTGGGTTTTTTTATACATAATATAATAATTTATTATTACAATTTTGTTAAGCTAAACGATGATTCAAATGGACCTCCACAAGAACTATCTGGATCTTCAATATAGGAAATAACAAAACTCTGATCATCATCCAAATCATAAGTAGATATGTTATCTGGATCAGTAGAGAATATGTAAGCAGGATTTGCTCCTCCAGGTTGACATGAGAGCCCTGGAAGCACATCTGACATTGAAAAACTTCCACAAGATAAATATAAAGTGACTGTTTCGATTTCAGAATTAAAAGCAGGTAATACAGAAGCACTGAAAACTCTAGCTGTAGGATCTGTCGCACTTGTTGAAATTGTAACTGTACTACTTGAAAAGTTTTCGGTTCCGTTTCCTGGTCCTACCGTAGCTGCCACATCTGAAATGGCATACTCACCTACCATATATGTTTCAGGTATAGGACAGTAACGAATTACAACTAAACTATAAGTGATTCTTGGACCAATCACACTTGTATCTTCTACTTCTACTAAATTTATTTTAACAGTTTTACCTGATAAACTTGAAGCTTCATAATCACCAGATGTTACATTAAAAGATCCTACAAGTGAATTTGCCGGAATTTGAAAAGTTGTATTTGGTAATAAAAAGTCTTCTCCCTCTATTGCACTTGAAGTTGGGTCTATAGAGACAGTAAAACTTCTATCATACGGTCTTGATTCAGACACACCTACAGTTATTTGAGCATTCCTAGTAACACCTTCTTCAACTAAAAGTGTTCCACTATTTCCTGGCACAAAATATGCCACAGGAGTTCTATCATTTAAATAACTTGTATCATCATCTGTACTATCACAAGATACAAACCCAATAAATGTTAATAGAACTAAACTTATTTTTAATATTTTCTTCATAATAATAGTGTTAAATTAAATGTTATTGAGGAGTATATACTGAAACTCCATTTTCTCCATAACCTGTGCAATACCAAGAAATTGTAATGACACCTGTTTCTTCATCAACAGAATTAGTTCCACCATCTAATGGAATAATATCACCCCAAGGATCAGTTTGACCTTCCCAACTTATGTTTCCACAGAAATCTGTAAAAACTAATGTGTTATCTGCAGTATCTGTTAAATATTCATCGGCATAAGGACCTTCGCTATACAATCCACCAGAGAAATCAGATACAGAATAAACACCAGCATCAACTTCAGTAATATCAGCATCTATTGTATTTGGGTTATAATCTGGTAAAAAGTCATGATAACCGTAAGTAGTAGTTACAGAATAAGAACCTGATAAATCAGACTCACATTGCTTAAAGATGTCTAAGTTATAAGAATTACTAAAACCTGCTACTTCAGCATTTTCTGAATCTAAGTTTAATATCAGACGTGTTCCGTCAGGATCAGCACCATCATAAAGACCTTCTATAACTAGTGTCCCAGAGTATTCTCCAGCAGCAATAGTAATTGAGTTAGTCACTAAATTGAAATCAACACCTTCTTGCGCAGTTGATTCTGCGTCAACAGATACAGAGAAAGATCTTGCTGCATCACTTAAACTAGTTGCAACTAATACAACTTCTTTAGTTGCTCCTGCAGTAGGAACTAATAATGAAGAAGTAGTTGCTCCATCAAAATATACAATACTGTTACCAGTATATTGGTGTACGTTATCATCTTCATCACATGATACTAATACCATTGACAAAAGAATGACTGATAAATAAAATATTTTTTTCATTGCTTTGATTTTTATAATTAGTATCCTGGGTT
Organism: Gaetbulibacter sp. PBL-D1; assembly: GCF_050509525.1. NCBI lineage: Bacteria > Pseudomonadati > Bacteroidota > Flavobacteriia > Flavobacteriales > Flavobacteriaceae > Gaetbulibacter > Gaetbulibacter sp. PBL-D1. The sequence continues at coordinate 9,331 of NZ_JBNWKB010000016.1, forward strand.
TTGCTCCATATTAGAATTAACATCTATCTCAGCTTTAGGGATAGGCAATTGAAATCTATGATCAGAAGCAGTAAGCGTTAGGAATAATGGAGGTGTTCCTGTTCCGTCAAAAAACTCACCAGCATTAGTTCTATTGATAGGTAAACCTTGTCTCTTAATGTCAAAGAAACGGTGACCTTCAAAAGCTAACTCAAGTCTTCTTTCTAACTGAATAGCATCTTTAAGTGCTTGTCCAGTTTCTCCACCACTAACAAAACCAGCATATCTATTAGATCTTACTAAATCTAATGCAGCCAAAGCAGCAGCATCTTGTCCTGTCATTGACGCTAAAGCTTCTGCTTTGTTTAATTGAACTTCAGCAGCTCTAATTACCTTAGAATCTACTACACCAGAACCAGTGTTAACAGAGCTAGATAAATACTTAGCTACGTGGTTGTAAATACCAGCAGAACCATATGGACTAGTATCAATATAGGCAAATCTACGGATGTCAGATGGCTGATATAAGTTGTTTAATCCAAATTCAACTACGTACTCAGAGTAAATTCCGTCAGTTAATGTTTGACTGTAAGGTACACCAGTTGATACATTAGTATCGGTATCAAAGTTTTTTAATTCGAAAAGTACACCGTCATCACTTGAGTCATCCCAAATACCTGGAAAGTTTGCAGTTGTACTAACACTTGCACTAACTTGGTTAGCTGCAGTTACAACATCTGGCATATTTCCTGCATATAAATGAACTCTAGATAATAATCCATAAACAGCATCTTTATTGAATCTTTCAATTCCATTAGAAGAGCTTATTAAATTAGCAGCTGTTTGTAAATCTGTTATGACGTTAGCATAAACTTCATCAACAGTATTTCTAGATGGATACTGACGAACATCTGAAGATGTCATATAAGGCATCCCTAAGGCTGAACCAGAATCAGCTGACTGTGTTGGTATCTCACCAAATAAATTACATAAATTAAAGTGAGATAACGCTCTTGCTGCTAGAGCTTGAGCTCTTACATTATTTTTCTCTTCGCTTTCTTCAATGCGATCAAGATTCTCTAATATAAAATTAGCTTGTTGAATCACTCTGTATGCTTGAGCCATAAAAGCTCCTTGTGTAGCATTTGCATTATATCTCCATTCAAAAGTAGTTCTTTGTGTTTGTCTACCACCTGGGTTATAAATCAAATTATCAGCTAGAACATCAGGGAATGACATATAATTAGCACCATAATAGTTTGCTGACTCCATCATAGTATACATACCATTAATGGCATTCTCAAAATCCCCTAGAGTAACTAATGCTTCACTAGCACCTACTGCATTGTGTGGATTTAGGTCTAATCTTTCATCACAAGAGAAAAAGATTAAACTTAATGTTAATAAATAAATATATTTTTTCATATCAAATATTTTTTAAAATTTTAAATCGATTCCTAAAGATAGGTTTCTTGTTGTTGGGTAACTATAAAGAGAGAACTCTCCAGGAATTACATCAGTTCCTTGTGTTTCACCTGAACCAATACCAACTTCTGGGTCACCTTTAAAGTGAGGTGCATATGTCCATAAGTTAGTTCCAGAAACATAAATTCTTAAACCATCGATTGACATTTTTTCTGTAAACTTACTAGGTAAATTATATCCTAATTGTAAACTTCTTAATCTTATATAATCTCCTTTTTGTAAGAATCTATCAGATGTTTGATTAGTGTCATTATTTGGTCTAGGAAGTACGTTAGTATCGCCAGGAGTTGTCCAATAGTTAAATGCATCTACTCTTTGGTTTGAATTAGCATTATCACCATCGCTTAACATGTTCATTTCCATTATATTATAAATGTAATTACCTTGCTTAAAGTAAAAGTTAGCAGATAAATCCCATCCTTTATAATCTAATGTTGTACTAATGCTTCCGTCTAATTCTGCAAATGGAGACTTACCAGACAATGCTACTTCATTACCTGCAGCTTCATTAGTAATATTACCATCAGTATCATAATATAAAGCATCACCATTTGCTGGATTCACTCCTGCATATCTAGGAATGTAGAATGTGTTAACTTCTTCTCCAACTCTAAGAATTGTGTAATAGTTTGAAGTCGTAAATAAATCTTCTCCAGAATTTGTTAACTTAGTAATTTCATTATCATAAAGGTTTAAGTTACCAGATACTGTCCATCTAAAGTCTTGGTTACGGATAATATCAGCTGATAATTCAAATTCCCAACCTTTATTAACCATTTCTCCAAGGTTTCCTGTTACAGAATAACCTCCTGTAGTATAGGATAATTGCTCGTCTAGTAATAGCTCTGAGGTAGTTCTATTATAATAATCGATTAAACCTCTTACTCTATTTTTAAACAATCCAAACTCAATACCAACGCCGTAGTTAAAGTTCTCCTCCCAACTTAAGTTTGGATCACCAACGTTATATGGCACTATACCTGTTGACGCGTTATATGGAGAAGACCCATAAGTTGTAATAGATTCATAACGTCCAATTTGGTCGTTACCAGAAGTACCTGCAGAAGCCCTAACTTTTAAGTTACTTATAACATTATTATTTGCTAAGAACTCTTCGTTAGATACGTTCCAAGCAACACTACCACTAAAGAAAGTACCGTATTTTGTGTTCTTACCAAATCGAGATGAACCATCACGTCTAATAGTACCTGTAACGATATATCTATCATCGTAGTTATAGTCAACGTTACCTGCTACAGAAAATATAGAATACTCTGATCTAAATCCACCAACAGCATCTGGAGTAGCCGCAGCGTCTAATACAGAAGGACCTCCAACTGTAAACCCATCACCTGAGGCAGAATAAGATCTATAATTGTTAGCAATATATTCAGTTAATGCAGTAACTTCTAAATTGTGTACTTCATTAAATGTATTGTTATATGTTAACTTGTTTAACCAAGTATATGTGAAGTCAAAACTTCCATTATCTGTTTTACTACCAGTTGGCTCACCACCATTAACAATTAAATCTAAAACAGATCCTGGTTGTAAATAATTTTCTCTTCTGTATTGCTCATAAACACCTGAACCTTGAGTTCTAAATGTTAAGTTATCGTGTAATCTTAAATCTAAGAATAAGTTACCAATCACACGATTGTAGAATCTTGAAGATATATTTTGAGTAAGCTCAGCAAGAACAGGATAACCTGCAGAAGTTGCGTTAAACTGTGGCTGACCATTAGCATCTAAAATTAAATTACCTTCATCATCCTGTACATATACAGTTTCATAAGGATTATAATCATACATAGCTCTAAATGGGTTTTGAGCATTGTTTCTATCTCTAGGATCTGTTGTTTCTATAGATGAGAAAGATAAGCTTGTTCCAATAGTTGCCCATTCTTTTGCGTCGTAATCAACATTTAAACGACCAGAAAGTCTGTTGTAGGCATCTAAAGTTTCAATAATACCAGTATCTTCATCATATCCTAACGAGAAAAAATATCTAGTTTTGTCTTCTCCACCTTGTGCAGAAAAACTAATAGATTGTACAACACCATCTTGTAATAAATCATCTTGCCAATCATGTCCTAAAGCTACTAAGCGATTGTACTCTGCATTAGAACTAATAGAAGAACCTTCACCCACGTTTAAACCGTAAGCTCCTAATTCTCTTTCATACTGAAGTTTTTGAGCTGCATTCATCATTTCGAAATTGTCTTTTAACTTTCTGTTAAATCCAATTCTTGAGTTAATTCTAAAAACAGCATCTTTGTCTTTACCACCTCTTTTAGTTGTGATAAGTACAACACCATTACCACCACGAGCACCATAAATAGATGTAGAAGCAGCATCTTTAAGAACACTGATACTTTCAATCTCGTTAGGGTTAATAGCATTTACATCTTCTTCGTTAATCTGAGCACCATCCACAATATATAATGGTTGGTTACCAGCGTTAATTGATCCAATACCACGAACACGTATAAATGCCGTTTGACCAGGCTTACCGTTCTGAGCTGTTACTTGAACACCAGATGCCTGACCCTGAAGCATATTATCAATACTTACAGAAGGTGCAATTCTTTCAAGGTCTTCAGAAGTTACGTTTGATACTGCTGAAGTTAATTGATCTCTAGATTTCGTATTGAAACCTACAACAACAACTTCTTGTAATACCGCAACATCTTCTTCCATTGATAAATTAATAGTATTACTTGCTCCTACTTTTAATTCGGTAGTTTTCATACTTACAAAAGAAAAGACTAAAGTTTCTCCAACATTAGCTTGAATAGAATAATTTCCATCAAAATCTGTTTGAACTCCTCTAGTAGTTCCTTTTACAATTACATTTACACCAGGCAATGGCAAGCCATCTGCTGCTGATGTAACTGTTCCAGTGATAGTCTTCTCTTGTGCAAAAGAAAACTGCATCACAAACGCCATAAATAGCGTCATTAACCATGTTAACTTTAATTTCATAAAACAATTATTTGAGTTAGTCTAGCGCAAACATCTTAATAATATATTAAATATCCAAGTGTTTCTCACAAAAAAATGTTAACAAAACCACCATGAAACTTAATGTTTCAGCAATTTTAACATTTGTATTAAGTTTTTAGCATTTTTAATTTTATTGGATTTCTTTCTAATGTTTTATTTTTAACAAAAATTTACTTTTGAGTCTTATACACACCTTTTCAAAACATACTCTTGAATGTGGAACTGACGAAGCAGGCAGAGGCTGTCTAGCTGGTCCTGTTACAGCTGCTGCTGTTATACTTCCTAAATCATTTAAAAACTCATTACTTAACGATTCTAAACAGCTATCGCATAAAAACCGATTTAAACTCAAGTCCATTATAGAGCAAGAAGCTCTTGCTTTATGCTATACTCACGTTTGGCAAGATGAGATTGATAAAATCAATATATTAAATGCATCTATTTTAGCAATGCACAAATCTATTGAAGGACTAAGTGTTGAACCAGAATTTATAATTGTTGATGGCAACAAGTTTAAACCTTATAATAGTATTCCGCACGAAACTATTATAAAAGGAGATAGTAAATACCTTAGTATTGCTGCTGCTTCAATAATTGCTAAAACCGAAAGAGACTTGTACATGGAGCAAATACACGAAGAATTCCCAGAGTACAATTGGGCACAAAACAAAGGGTACCCAACAAAACAACATAGAGAAGCTTTAAAAAAATATGGTATAACAAAGTACCATAGAACCTCGTTTAGATTATTACCTGAACAATTAAAATTAGACTTATAACTTTTTATATTTGCAAAAACCCTCTTAATGAAACACCTATTTGCATTTTTTATGTTTGCTGTATTATTTTCAAGTTGTGACAACAACAGTAATAAAGCAAAGAAACTTGTTGATCTTATTCCTAGCAATGCTACTCTTGTTATAAAATCAAAAAACATTGAAGGTTTAAAAAGCGGACTAAAAAGCAATACGTTAATTGATAAGCTCTCAAGTTATTCTGAATTTAAAAATTTAGAGCAAAACTTCAAACCGCTGGATTATTTCAATCCAAACAGCGATGTTTTAATTTGCCTTAATAAAGATGCTAACGATAGTTTAGAATTTTCTGTTATTAGCAGATTTCATAAAGATATTTTTAAAACCGACTCTATTCCTAATATAATTTCAGAAACGGTTTCATCAAAAACTAAATCTATAACTAAGTCTACTATTTACAATAAGGTTATTTACAGTACAATTGTTGATAGTACTTTTATTGCATCCAACAGACTTAAGATTTTAGAGTCTTCTATTGAAAACAACAATACTGTTGATGACGAGTTTAAAAAAATTTACTCAACAACCGACAACTCTAAAACCTTTTCAATAATTTCAAAATCTAAAGGGCAACACTACTTCCCAAAAGCTTTTGTTTCTGACTCCTTAAACAATTTGCAGTTTAGCAATTATTTAATGTTAGATGTTGATGTATTGCAAGACGATATTTTAAGCAACGGAATTACAAAAGCAACCGACTCATCACAAAGTTTAATAAACAGTTTTAAAGGCACATTTCCGCAAGAAAATTTGATTAGTAAAATTAGTCCAAAAGATACTGATGCTTTTGTGAGCTACACGTTTAATGATATTAAAATTTTTAAAGAGAATTTAGATAAATTCTACCCTAAAGATTCCACTGAAATTGAAACCGAAATTTTTGACAATATTATAGAGGTTGGTACACTATATTCTAACAATAAAACAGCAGTGTTTTTCAACTCACTGGATCCAACCACAACTGCTGCTAATTTAGATACATCTATTCCTATTGAAACCTATAGAGACATTGATGTTTACGAGTTTAAATCACCAGAATTAATTAGCAATTATTTCTCGCCTTTAATCACCAATTCTTCGGCTTCAAATTATGTAAAAATTGAGGACTTTTTTGTGTTTTCAAATGACATTGATTTTTTAAAAGAAATCATTTCAAATTATCAAAATAACACTACGCTTTTTGAACAGGATCATTACAGTCGTATTATGCAAAATTTAAGCGACGAAGCTTCTATTTTAATCTACGGAAATGCTTCAAGACTTAACACTGTTTTGAACACCAATTTTTCGGAAGAAAAAACCCTTGACTTATCAGGTTATCAATCGTCTGCAATTCAATATATTTATGACACCGATTTTGCGCATGTAAACGCCATCATTAAAAAGCATAAAGCAAAGCGTATTTCCAATAGTATTTCTGAAGAAACCACGATTACTTTAGAAGATGATTTACTTACCAATCCGCAATTAGTTACCAACCATACCAACAATCAAAAAGACATTGTTGTACAAGATGTAAAAAACAATCTTTACCTCATTTCTAACGACGGTAAAATTTATTGGAAAAAGCAGCTTGAAGGAAAAATACTTGGTACTATTGAGCAAATTGATAGTTATAAAAACGGTAGACTTCAACTGGTATTTGCTACCTCAAACAGAGTTTATGTTTTAGATAGAAATGGTAAAGACGTTTCTGGTTTTCCGTTGAAGTTTAATGACCAAATAACGCAACCGCTTTCTGTATTTGACTATGATAAAAAGAAAAACTACCGTTTGCTGGTTACACAAGGCAAATCGCTTTTAATGTATGATAAAGACGGAAAAATAGTTAAAGGCTTTACGTATAAAAAAGCACCAAGCACTATCAATACACAACCGCAACATTTTAGAATTGGAAACAAAGATTATATTGTGTTTTCGCAAGGTAAAAAACTCGAAATCCTAGACAGAACAGGAAAAACAAGAGTTAAAGCAAGTACTGATATCGATTTTTCAAACAACAAAATTTACCTATACAACAACAAGTTTACCACTACAACAAACAATGGTGTTTTAGTACAAATTGACCAAAACGGTAAATTTAGTAGTGCCAATCTTAACTTAAAAGAAAACCATAAGCTTACCACAACCAGTAAGACCTTAGTTACTTTGTCTGAAAATAAACTGGATATAAAATCTAAAACGGTTGAGCTAGATTATGGCGAATACACTGAACCACAAATTTTCTACATTTACGATAAGATTTATGTCACCACTACCGATCTTCAATCCAAGAAAATTTACTTGTTTGACAGTCAAGCAAAGTCCATAGCCAATTTCCCTATTTATGGTAATTCAGCTATTGTATTGGATAATATTGATAAAGACCGAAATCTTGAAGTGGTAACCAAAGGCGACACCAACAGCATTATTTTGTATCAAATCAATTAATTAGCGTCATTTTCTTTGTATATAAAAATCAATTTTGTACTTTTAAAAACGCTATTAATCAACCAATTACAATACAATTTTTTCAAACACCTTTTATTAACTATACAGCGGACAATCCTCATGTAGGTGATGATTTGTTATGAGATTATAGCAACCAAATCTCAAGTCCCTGAGTCTTCATTGCGCCAAAGGAAACTTTGGCGCTTTTTGTTTAAAATAGCTCTAATTTTAGTACTATTGTATCCTTAAAAAAATACTATGATAAAGCGCAACAAAGCATCTATTTCAAAATGCATCTTACATAAAGTCGGTAATAAGTTCAACAGCACAAAAAATGCGTTTTCTGAGCAACTTATAGATTTTGACGAAGTCAGCTACGACCTTATTGTACCTTATCTTTTAAGACCTTTTACTAGCGTAGCCGAAACCTATAGGTTCAATCATCATTCTAATATTGAGCTTAACGAAATCAACACCTACTCGTCTCAATTACTTAACGATGACAGCAACTTTATTGAAGTATCAAAACACATTGTTACACATTTGTTTGAGCAAAGTAATTCTGCACAAATAAAAACAGGAGATGTTATTGTGTGCATGCTTCATGATATACAATATGAAGACTATGTGTGTGACGCTGTTGGTATTTTTAAAATTGAAAACAAAGCGCATTTTTTTCAAACCTATTTAGAAAACAATAGCTACGATATTATTGTACAAAAAGGAATAGCCACCAAAAAGGTTGATAAAGGCTGCATAATACTTAATACTGCTGATACCGAAGGCAAAATTGTGCTAAGTGTGGACAATAACAACTACGACACGCAATACTGGATTAAAAGCTTTTTAAACGTTAAATATCCTGACGACTCTAACCAGCATACTAAAAACTATATCGAAATGTGTCGTGAGTTCTCTAAAGATGTGATGCAACCACAGTTTGGAGGTCAAGAGCAAAGTAACTTTTTAGCTAAAACGGTTGACTTTTTTAAGGAAAACGAAATTATAAACGTTGAAACCTTTAAAGAAGATGTCTTTGATGACGAAGATAGAATACAGCTTTTTGAAGACTACAAGAAAACCTATGAAAGTGACCACAACCTTGTACTGAGAAACCAGTTTGATGTCTCTGAAGTCGTACTTAAAAAGCAAAAACAAAAAATAAAAACCGAAATAAAGCTAGACACCAACATACAAATAAAACTAGATGTTGATGCACCTGATGCTTCTGCCGAATATTTAGAAAGAGGCTATGACGAAGCTAAAAAAATGCACTATTACAAAGTATTTTTTAACGAAGAAGGCTAAGCTTGGCTTTGTGAAAATTTTCAGCTAACTTCGTCTAACGGTCGATATAGTTTATTAAAACAATCCATATCTTTATGAAGTTGCAAAACATTTGAAACATACTATGGGAATAAAATTAGGAGCACACGGACAAAAGCCTGAATATAATACAGACGAATATCTAAAAAAGTTTATTCCTTTAGTTATTAAACACGCATCTGAATTTGATAATTTTTCTTTAAGAGATTTGACTGATAAAATGAAATTATCAGATAAAGATAAATTAGTATATAACGACAATGATTTTATATATGATTTAAAAACAAAATTAAAAGAAATTGGACTAGCTAATGTATTACCAAATGGTTCACTTTCATTAACCGACAAAGGGAGAGACAAAAAAAACGGAACTGAACCACACAATAGACTAACTAAATATCAGAAAATATATCTACCTCTATTCATAGTTTTTGGATTATCTACTTTTTGTTTAGGTTGGTCAAATTATCTCTCAAATAAAGAAGTTAATTTTCAGAAAGAGAAAAACAGTCGTTTAGAATCTGACTTTGCTCATTATAAAGATTCAGTAAATGAATATATAAAAACAATAAAATCAAAAACAAAACTAAACGTAAATGACTCTTTACAAACCAGAAATTAGAACGATTTAAAAAAAAGTGTACCAAAAACGTATATAAAAATTGCTTAGTTCTGTTTATTACTTTAAATTTTCCAATTATTTTTAGTTATTAATCGGAAAGTAAATGCACTTTAACAAGCAACTAATCTTACATAAACACGTTAGACCAAACTTCTAAAAAACACTGTTTTATTGTCTTCTTCATTAACAACAAGCAAGTAACCCTTTTTAACTTCTATTTCAACACTAAAAACCACTATTACCCTGAAAACATTAGTGTTATATTAACAAAAAATAATAGCACTTTTTAGTATATTCGTATTTCAAATTGTATATTTTAAGAAATCAATAAAAAAAACAATAAATAACACTAATTCAATACTTTACATTATGAAATCAATTCTTATTTTAGTTTTAGCACTTTTTTCGTTTAGTATTCAAGCTCAAGACACTGTTAAAGAAGGCGACGTTTTACGTATTGGTAAAGCTAGTGGCGAAACCTACTCACATGTAGATTTTCCACGTCTAAACACTTTAGTAAAAAGAGGTAGTGTAGCGTCTTACAAAAATGTAGTTGGTGAATTGGCAGTAGTGGAATCTGTAACTAAAGACAAAGACAACACTGTAAAAATCACTTTGAAATTAAAAAGCGGAAAGAAGTTTTTTAACTATTTAAACTCAGTTTCTGCCGATTATGATAAAGCTATAGCTTCAGGCGAGCTTAAGCAAGCAGCATATTAAACTAAAAGTAAATCAAGAACATTACACGCTAACAAAAACAACTTAAACAACATGTTTTCAGATAATTAATTTGCAAAAAAAAAAAAAAAAAGAAGTACATTTGATTAAACATTAATAAACTCTCTATTATGAAAAAAAGTGTATTTGTTCTATTATTATTTATTCTAGTGGGTTATTCCTGTAATGATTCAGAAACTAACGACAACATGTCAAATGATGACCTTCCGAATACAATTGCAAGAATTAGTTCTAATAATGATATAGTTTTTGTCAATAAAAGCAGTTTAAAATCTCAATTGGAAAATGCTCAAAAAAAATCTGGTTTAGCTACAATTAAAATTGAGCAGTTATATATTGACGTTAGTAAAGCCGTAGACGACGAAAATGTAGAAATCAAACAATTAATAGCAAGTAATGCAGATGGAAGCATTAAAATCGCTTATTTTCTAAAAGAAAACAATGGTAGTTATTCTTTGGACAGTTCATCTACAATATTAAAATGTGAAGGTTGTAGAGATGGCTGTAGCCCAAGAAGACACGCTAATGGTGACGGTTACTGTACAAAATGTGTAGGAGATTATCAAACATGTACTAAAACAGAAACATTAGAACCAGTTGAGTAAACCAACTAAAAGAATATTTTCTCCTTAAGTTTTCCCTAGTCAGACTCTTGCGTTTTCAATTAATTTTTTGAAGCTTAAATTCTGCCTCAAATAGAGTTGAAAAATGTTTTAACAGTTTCTCCTTTACTTGAGGCATACTTATACGCTCTACGCCCAACTCTACATTAAGCGACGTTACAGCCTTTCCTCTTATACCACATGGTATAATGTTATCAAAATAGCCTAAATCAGCATTGACGTTAAGTGCAAAACCATGCATAGTTACCCAACGACTCGCTCTTACTCCCATTGCGCAAATTTTTCTTGCAAATGGCGTACCTACATCCAACCAAACACCTGTTTCACCTGGACTACGCTCTGCTTTTAAACCATATTCGGCAAGCGTAAGAATAATCATTTCTTCTAGTAATCTCAGGTATTTATGAATATCGGTAAAAAAGTTGTCTAAATCCAAAATAGGATAGCCTACAATTTGACCTGGTCCATGATAGGTAATATCTCCTCCTCTGTTTATTTTATAAAACGTAGCTCCTTTGTCTTTTAGCTGCTCCTCGTTTAAAAGCAGATTAGACATATCACCACTTTTTCCTAAGGTGTACACATGAGGATGCTCTACAAACAAAAAATAATTACTTGTAGGCTCATTAGTAGCTTCTCTTCTATTGCGAATCTTTAGGTCTAAAATGCTTTTAAAAAGCTCTTCTTGGTAATCCCAAGTGTCTTTATAGTCTTTTAAACCTAAGTCTTGTATGTCTATTGTTTTGTTCAAAAAATTAGTCTTCTAAAATTACTTCAACATCTAAAAGTGCAGGGTTTTTTAACGACTCCATAAAGTTAACTTCTAGAGTAAAACTTTTACGGTCATCACTAAACATTGCTGCTTCGTTTGATACTGATTTTATAGGTTTAGGGAAATGATAATTCAATGTATAGTTTGAAGTTGCAAACATCATTTCCATTGAGCTTAAACTATCCATAGCTTGTTGGTGAAGTTCTGTATCAATAATTTTAGCAGAACGCTTAAAAACACCTTTCTTGAAAGTATATTTAATATCTGTAGCACTATTACTTCCTAAGCTAGAAAACGGATTTGAAGCATCGGCAGGTTTCATTCCACCTTCACCTTGCATGTTACTAACACTGTTCATAGCTTGAAACATATCTTGCAGCTCACCAGCATCTTTAAAATCGGTTAGTAAATCAAACTTCATAACGCTAGTTTCAGTATCCATAAGCATGTGCATTTTAAAGTTCTCTAAAGCCTTAAGCTTATCTTGGTCTTCTTGCGGAAGCTTAGAAATACTATCTCTTTTTTCGTCTAAAAAGTCTTTAAACACAATGGTAGAATCCATTCGTTCAGTACCATCTTCTTTCATTTTTTCACCAGCCATTTGCATCAACTCTGAAGCATCCATTGAAAACTCCATTTTACCGCTTCCGTCTTCATTAATGTAAATGTTTTCAGAAAATTGACAACTTGTAAGGCAAACCATTGCCAGAGATACCACTAGTAGGAAAATTCTATTCATTGTATTGAATTTAGATTATGATTAGTGATACAAAGATAGGTTTATTCTGCTTTAGAAAAAAGGCTTATCGATCAGGATTATTTAAGATAACCAAAGCTGCTATAACTCCAGGAACCCAGCCACAAAGCCATAATAAAAACACGATAATTATTGAGCCACAACCTTTGTCTAAAACTGCCAAAGGCGGACAGATTATGGATAAAATTACTCTCCAAATACTCATTGATGATTAGTTTTAATGATTGATGTACTTATTTGACGTGCTATTTCAGCATTTGTTACAAATCAGTTATCCTTCATTCTTAATTTTAAGAAAAATATAAAGAAGTGTCAGTTCGAGTAATTTTTAGTTTATAAAAATTGTATCGAGAACTATTTATTAGTACAAATTCTAATTCTCGATACAAATTTTACAATTTATTATTGCAAAATTCACTCGAATTGACAAATTTGCCCTTAAGCGCAATAAGGTTTAATTTTTTTATAGTAGATTCGTGACATGAGGTTTAAAGCACTTTTTGTAGCCTTCGTTTTGATGTCGTTTTATGGTAAAGCGCAACATTTATTTTCTGGTCAAATTGATAAAGCTCATTGGCACGAAAATGTGTACTTATCTGTTATTGAAGACTACAGAAAAATTTCAGGCGTATATCCTGAACAAATTATAGCTAAGGTTACAGCAGATTCTTTAGGTTATTTTCAGTTTACAGGAAATCAACTAGAAAGCGAACATCGCATTTACAGAATTCATGTTGACAATTGCATTGAAAACGAACAAGACGCCAACCATTTTAGCGGACATTGCGATGATAGCAAAGAAATTGTATTTATCGCTAAACACAACGACACCATTAATTTTCCGTTTTCTTTTAATAAACAAATGTTTTGCGATGTAAAATCTGACAACGAACAAGCTAATGCGTTTATAAAAATTGACTCGCTTAAAGAAGACATGCGTTTTGCTTTTGGTGAATTTAGAAGTGAAGCCAACCGTAAACTGAACAACAAAAAGTGGTTTAAAACACTACAGGATTATGGCAAACAACTTAACGAGCCAATTGCTGAGCTTTACATTTATGCATTCCTCTCAGAAAGAAGTAATAGTGTACATAGTTACTATCTTGAAGATTTAAAAAACAACAGCTACTACGACGATTTATTGACTCGTTTAGAAGCGCGTTATCCAAACTCACCTTACACCAAACAATATAGAAGTGAGCTAACTTCAGATGAATACATACTATCCAACACCAGCGATAATTCTAGCTTTAATTGGACTCACTTGCTCTATCTTTTATTAGCGATTTCTATCCTTGGGAATTTATGGTTTTGGTTAAAACTAAAAGCCAATAAAAACCAATTCAATAAAACAACTAAAGAACAACTTACCAATCAAGAGCAAAAAATACTTGAACTTTTGCTTAACGATAACACTAATAAAGAGATTGCTGAAAGCCTTTTTGTGAGTTTGAGTACAGTAAAAACACATATAAACAACATTTACCGAAAGCTAAACGTACAATCTAGAGACGAAGCTAAATCACTATTTAACAAATAGTTAATAAAATTCAAACCAGGTACTAGTACTCATTTCAAACCCTAAAAATGTTCTTTTTTTAATTGTAATGTTGATGTTTGCGTAAGTATTAATCAAAAACAAACATTATGAATTATTCAACATTACAAAACAAGAACAACAGTTTAATTTTAAAATTATCATTAGTTGTTTGCTTGCTTATCTCAGGATTCGGTTTTGCACAAGAGACTGCAAAAGCTGGTCAACTTACTTTTGAAACAGAAGAAATCGACTACGGAACAATTGCGCAACATGCTGATGGAGAACGTACGTTTAAATTTACCAATACAGGTGAAGCTCCAATAGTGATTTCAAATGTAAAAACCTCTTGTGGTTGCACAGTTCCTGAGTATTCAAAAACTCCTATTTTACCTGGTGAAACAAGTGAAATTACGGTAAAATACGCTACTAACAGACTAGGAGTATTCAAAAAAACAATTACAGTAATGTCTAACGCAGATCAACCTACTAAAGTCCTTAAAATTAAAGGTGAAGTTCTAAAGAGTGATACTGAAGGATAATTATTAAAAACCGTTTGACACTTTTTAGAGTCAAAATGTTAAATCAACCTAAAAAGTTGCGTGCTAGTTGTGTTAAAAAATGTAATTTTGCATTTCAAAATCAAATAGCATGCAGCTTTCAGAACAAGAATTAGTAAGAAGAGAGAAACTCAACAAACTTCGCGATTTGGGAATCAACCCATATCCAGCCGATTTATATCCAGTAAACCATACCTCAAAACAAATAAAATCTGATTTTGAAGAAGGTAAAAAAGTAATTATTGCTGGTCGTTTAATGTCTCGTCGTATACAAGGAAGTGCTAGTTTTGCTGAATTACAAGATAGCGAAGGTCGCATCCAAGTTTATTTTAACAGAGATGAAATTTGCTCTGGTGACGACAAATCAAAATATAACGACGTTTACAAAAAGCTTCTAGACATAGGAGATTTTATTGGTGTTGAAGGCACACTTTTTAAAACCAAAGTAGGCGAAAAAACTGTAATGGTAAACGACTTTACCTTACTTAGTAAAGCGCTTAAACCATTACCACAACCACGTGTAGATGCTGACGGTAAAGTTCATGACGCATTTACCGATCCTGAACAACGTTACAGACAACGTTATGCTGATTTAGTAGTAAATCCTCATGTAAAAGAAGTATTCGTTAAGCGTACAAAATTGTTTAACGCTATGCGTCAGTTTTTTAATAACGCTGGTTATTTTGAGGTTGAAACTCCTATTTTACAACCTATTCCTGGTGGTGCAGCTGCAAGACCTTTTGTAACACATCACAATAGCTTAGACATTCCACTATACATGCGTATTGCTAACGAGTTATACTTAAAACGTTTAATTGTTGGTGGTTTTGAAGGTGTATATGAGTTTTCTAAAAACTTCCGTAACGAAGGTATGGATCGTACTCATAATCCTGAGTTTACAGCTATGGAAATCTACGTATCATACAAAGACTACAACTGGATGATGGATTTCTGTGAGCAATTACTAGAGCATTGTGCTGTTGCAGTAAATGGAACTCCTGAAGCTACTTTTGGAGAGCACAGCATAAGCTTTAAAGCACCTTACAAGCGTATTACAATGCGCGATTCTATCTTAGAATTTACAGGTTTTGATATTTATAATAAGACTGAAGACGAGATTCGAACTGCTGCAAAAGGCATGGGAATTGAAGTTGACGATACCATGGGTAAAGGTAAGTTGATTGATGAAATTTTTGGTGAAAAGTGTGAAAGCAACTACATACAACCAACCTTCATTACAGACTATCCAAAAGAGATGAGTCCATTATGTAAAGAACACAGAGAAAACCCTGAGTTAACTGAGCGTTTTGAGCTTATGGTTTGCGGTAAAGAAATTGCAAACGCTTACTCTGAATTAAACGACCCAATTGACCAAAAAGAACGTTTTGAGCATCAATTAAAGTTAGCTCAAAAAGGAGATGATGAAGCCACTGAGTTTATAGATTACGACTTTTTACGTGCGTTAGAATATGGTATGCCACCAACTTCAGGAATGGGAATTGGTATGGACCGTTTAATCATGTTCTTAACCAACAATCAAAGTATTCAAGAGGTATTATTCTTCCCTCAAATGAAACCTGAAAAAAAACAGGTAGAAATGACTGAGGAAGAAAAACTCGTATTCAATATTCTAAAATCTAACTCACCTATTGACCTTAATGAGTTAAAAACCCAGTCTGCACTTAGCAACAAAAAATGGGACAAAACTATTAAAGGGTTAACTGGTAAAAAGTTAGCTAAAGTTAATAAAACTGATGACAGCCTATTGGTTGAATTAGCTTAAAAAACTAACACTATAATTTATTAAAAAGAACCGTTTATTAGCGGTTCTTTTTTTATGTATAAACTAAAAAAAACATTTTAACAGCTCTTTTTGAGGAAAAAAACTAGCACAACACCGATTTAAACTGCTTATTAACAACTTTTTTTATTACATTCGCTCAGCTATTAATCAATTTTTAACCCAAACAATGAAAAAACTTAGTCTAGCTTTAATGCTTATGTCATTATTTTTTTCGTGTAATAATGACGATGACCAAATTACAGTTCCTGAGTGTATAACTCCCTACAACTTAACCGAAACCAATATTACATATCAATCAGCTATAGCTCATTGGGAAGACGACAATGTAGATGCTGTTTACAAAATTGAATTTGGTGTTAGTGGATTTCAATTAGGCACAGGACAATCATTTACAATTTATGATAACTCCTACTTATTTACAGGCTTATCAGCTAATACAACTTATGATTACTACGTAAAAACCATTTGCGACATCAGTAACGAGAGTATTTTATCCAGTGTAAAAAGCTTTACTACGCTAACTAATCCTGTGATTCCTGAGTTTAAACCTACACTTTCTGAATTAAATCTTTTTAGTGGAAATTTATCCAATTTACAACCTAGCACTTATACTTTTGAGTACGAATTACATTCAGCACTTTACACTGATTACGCTCATAAACAAAGGCTAATAGCTTTACCGCTTGGTGAAGAAATGATATACAACGGAGACGGTTTACCACTTTTCCCTGACAATACTGTTATTGCAAAAACCTTTTATTACAATGTTGACGACAGAGACGAGTCGCTAGGAAGGAACATTATTGAAACTAGAATTCTTATAAAGTTAAATGGCGAATGGGAAGCAGGTAATTATGTTTGGAATGAAGCACAAACAGAAGCTTATCTAGACAATGATGGTTTAGAACTTCCTGTAAGTTGGATTGACAATAACGGAGACACTAAAAATGTTAATTATAAAGTACCATCTTATGATGATTGCTTTACTTGTCACCAAACTTATGGAGCAATGACTCCAATAGGACCAAAATTAAGAACACTTAATTTTAGCGTTGATGATGTTAACCAACTTCAAGCATTAAAAGACAGAATGTTTCTTGCAGGTCTTTCTGACCCAAGTACAGTAAGCACATTACCTAATTGGGAAGACACTTCTTTATCAACTCAAAAGCGTGTTAGAGCTTACTTTGACGTAAACTGCGCGCATTGTCATTCAGCTGGTGGTTTCCATAACGAAAGTTATTATGAAGCATTAAACTTAGACTACGAATCAGATTTTGAAGATACTTTTATTTACGAAAGACGCTATAGCATAATGGCAAGAATTCAAACTTCAATTGAAGGCTACAGCATGCCTTTTATAGGTGTTACAACACCTCATCAAGAAGCGTTAGATTTAATTATACCATATCTAGAAACCCTAGAATAAAAATAAACTTCACAAATAAAAAAGCAGCTATAAATCAATAGCTGCTTTTTTTATATAACACTAATTTAACGTTAAAAAAATACTAAAAAACTCTAAAAGACCTCTAAAAATTTTCAAGTATTCCGTATTTTCACGCATCTTAATTTAAAACCAACATATTTTGAAACGATTTTCTATTAAATTGCTTTTTGTTGCAACAGCGTTCCTAGCGTTCTCTTGTTCAACAACAAAAAAAGCAAGCAAATCAAAAACCTCAGCAAGTGCTTCAGCCAAAGCACCTTCTAAAAAACCAGGAAAAAACGACCCACAACCTTACAGTAAAGTAATCACAAAAGATGCTAAAAGTGATGCTGGTCTATTTACAGTTCATCAAGTTGATGAAAGTTTCTTTTATGAAATCCCTGATTCTCTGTTTGAGCGTGAAATGTTAATGGTAACAAGAATAGCTAAAACTGCTAGTGGACTAGGTTTTGGTGGTGGAAAACAAAACGAACAGGTATTACGTTGGCAAAAGAAAGGCAACAAAGTAATTTTAAGAGTAGTATCTTACAATGTTGTTGCTGCTGACTCACTTCCTGTGCATGAAGCTGTAGTAAACTCAAACTTTGAGCCTGTATTATTTACGTTCCCTGTAAAAGCTATTGGAAAAGACTCTACAAGTACAGTAATTGACGCATCTCCTTTATTTGAAAAAGATGTAAAAGCTTTAGGACTACCACAGTTTAGAAGAAGTGGTTATAAAGTTTCTAGAATGGAAAGCGACAAATCTTTTATTGAATCTATTAAAAGTTACCCTCACAACATTGAAGCTAGACACGTAAAAACGTATGCAGCTGGAAATCCGCCTTCAAACTCTAGCACAGGAACTATTTCATTAGAAATCAACAACTCAATGATTTTGTTACCAGACAACCCAATGAAGCGTCGTTATTTTGACGAGCGTGTTGGATGGTTTACAAGCACTCAAACAGATTACGGACTTGGTGACCAAAGAAGTAAAACTCTTGAATACTTAGACCGTTGGAGACTAGAAGTAAAAGACGAAGACATTGAAAAATTTAAAAGAGGTGAATTAGTTGTTCCTAAAAAACAAATTGTTTACTACATAGATAGAGCAACTCCTGTAAAGTGGAGAAAATATATTAAACAAGGAATCGAAGATTGGCAAGTAGCTTTTGAAGCAGCCGGTTTTAAAGAAGCTATTATAGCAAAAGATCCTCCATCTGTTGAGGAAGACCCAGATTGGAGTCCTGAAGACGTTAGATATTCTGTAGTACGTTATTTAGCTTCTCCAATTCCAAATGCGAATGGACCTCACGTAAGTGACCCAAGAACAGGAGAAATTTTAGAAAGTGATATTAACTGGTACCACAACGTTATGTCTTTATTACGTGGTTGGTTCTTTGTACAAACTGCAGCTATCAACCCTGACGCTCAAAGCCCAGAGTTTAGAGATGAAGTTATGGGACGTTTAATTCGTTTCGTATCTGCTCATGAAGTTGGCCATACATTAGGATTACCTCACAACATGGGAAGTAGTGTTGCTTACCCAGTTGAAAAATTAAGAGACGCTGAATTTACTCAAAAGTATGGTACTGCTCCTTCTATTATGGATTATGCACGTTTTAACTACGTTGCGCAACCAGGAGATGAAGGTGTTGCATTAATGCCAAACATTGGTGTTTATGATAAATATGCTATTGAATGGGGTTACAGACCTATTTTAGATAAAACTGCTGAAGAAGAAAAACCAATCTTAAACAGTTGGATTACAAAGCATGCTGGTGACCCAATGTACAGATTTGGACACCAACAAGTAGGTGATATTCACGACCCAAGCTCTCAAACAGAAGATTTAGGTGACGACGCTATGTTAGCAAGTGAATATGGTATTAAAAACTTAAAACGTATTGTACCAAACTTAATCACATGGACAACTGAAGCTGGAGAAGATTATGATGACTTACAAGAAATGTACGGTCATGTAGTGTCTCAGTTTAACCGTTACATGGGACACGTATCTAACAATATTGGTGGCGTATATGAGCATTACAAAACTGCTGAACAAGATGGTGTTGTTTACACTGCAGTACCTAAAGACCACCAAAAACGTGCAATGAAGTTTATACAAGAACAATTATTTGATACTCCAGATTGGTTAATTGACAAAAACATTTTTGATCGTATTGAGTATTCAGGTTCTGTTGATCGTGTTAGAGGAATACAAGTAAGAACATTAAACAACATTATGAGCTTAGGTAAAATGCAACGTTTAACCGAAGCTGAAACATACAATGGTAACAATGCATATTCGTTAACAGACATGATGAAAGATATGCGTTCAGGTATTTGGAGTGAATTACGTACAGGTAGAAAAATTGATACTTACAGACGTAATTTACAACGTGCTCATATTGATAGACTAGGCTATTTAATGACTGCTGATAGTCAAAGAAAAGCTCCTGATTTTGGAGGATACCAAAAGTCTACTGCTGTTAACACAAGTCAGTCAGATATTAGAGCAGTTGTAAGAGCTGAGTTAAAATCACTTCGTAGCCAATTACGTTCGGCTCGTGGTGCTGATGAAATGAGTAGAATTCATATTGCTGATGCCTTAGAGCGTATTGATGCAATTTTAAATCCGAATGGATAATTTACATTAGTAATTAATAACTGAAAAAGCTCCAGAATTATCTGGAGCTTTTTTTATACAATAATAGCATAAATCAACAGTTAAATAGTAATGATGAAGCTTATCAAAAAGTATCGTAACTTCCCTTTAATAGTCTTTGTTATACTGCTTTTAATTCATTTTGTTTTAAAAGACAATTTCCCTTTAATCAGCACTGTATTTTACAGCACTCCTCTTATAACCATTATTTTTTATGGTATTGTTTTATGCTTTATTTTTTGTAGAAAAAGAAAACTAGTTCTACTTCTTTCTGCTTTATTAACTCTACTAACCTTCTATTTTTTCAACAACTACTACTTCAGTAATAAGGCAAGCATTGAAAATACCACATCTTTAGTATTTTGGAATGTGGCTAAAAAAGAACATTTTCCTATTGAAATAATTTCTAATATCATTCGCGAACATAACCCAAATATTCTATCATTTGTTGAAGCTGTAGATGTTTCAAACGAGGATTTAAATACTCTTAACAAATTACATTCTGAGTTTGAATTTAAAGTTTTGAAAGGAAACATGCTCATTGGAATTAAAGGTTCAATTATTGAAACCAATTATCTTTCTAAAAGTGATAACTACAGATTCAACTTTATTAAAGCCTTAGTGAAAAATAAAGAGTTTTCTATTTTAATGACTGATCTTTATGCAAGTCCGTTAAAAGACAAAACAGAAGCGTTTGAACAAATAGCGCTTTACAACAAAAGACACTCATTTGATTTCATTCTAGGTGATTTCAATACACCTTATGAAAGCATTCATTTTGAACAGCTTAAAAACAACTTTACTAGTTTCCACTCAAAAAGCAATGGTTTTACAGCTACATGGCCTTTTGGTATTCCATTGTTGGAGTTAGATCAAATTTGGATTTCAAAGAAATTCAACCCTATAAAACTAAGTAAACACTACTTTCAAAATTCATCTGACCACGCTTTATTAGTTGCATCATACCAATAAATAAAACTTAAGTATTGAAACAAAAAAAGCTCTAGGTTTCCCTAAAGCTTTCTTTTATGTTAATGAGTTTAAATTACAACCCTAATACATCTGTTCCTTGTTCGTAAATAACATCTACAGGAATATTAGCAGAACTTAAACGGTCTAAATCTGATTGTAATTCCTCTGAGATTTTACCTTTTTCAGCAACAAGTTTTGCTACACCATCATAGTCGCCATTTCCTTGAAGTGTTAAAATAAGACTAGATAAATCTTTCATAGCAACAATCATATTTGCATAGTCAATTTTATAAGTTCCGTCAGCATTTCTCGTAAACGCACCTTTGTCTTTAAAGAAATTAAAACGAATCATGTTTGCTTTTCCATGTGCAGATGATGCTCCAAAACGAACAGAACGGAAAATACTAGCCATAAACGTAGTCATGTAGTCTTTCATATCGCCATCAATTTCACCTTTTTCATGTAACTGTTGTACCATATAAAGTCCTAACACGTCTGCTTTTCCTTCTTCTAAAGCACTTGCAAGCTCTTTTAACGACGTTCTAACTGTTCCTTTACCGTTTATAGTATTTTTTATACCAAGACCATGTGCCACCTCATGAAACATTGTATTAGCAAAAAAAGCATCAAAAGTGATGTGTTGCCTTTGGCTTTCATCTATTAACACATCTG
Source organism: Gaetbulibacter sp. PBL-D1 (assembly GCF_050509525.1). Lineage (NCBI taxonomy): Bacteria > Pseudomonadati > Bacteroidota > Flavobacteriia > Flavobacteriales > Flavobacteriaceae > Gaetbulibacter > Gaetbulibacter sp. PBL-D1. Next base: position 31,529 of record NZ_JBNWKB010000016.1, read on the forward strand.
AAATTGGTACTAAAATTTTATCAAACTTAGCACGCATAGCATTTTTAAGCTGAAGACGTCTAGTTCCTTTTTGCAACTGTACTTCCTCATCGTTAGGTAAGTTAATAGCAATTGTTTTACTACCAGAGTTACAATCTCCAGCATAATACACTACATCGTAAGCATTTAAATCGCTATCTGTTCCTGGAGTTTCTTGTTTGTAAGCATCAGCTACAGGAATTCCTTTTTGAAGTTCAGGTAAAAAGCTAGCAAAACGCGCTAATTTAGCACTCCACTCTTGGTCTTTAATTAACACATAACCTTCGTGTGCTGCTTTATTACCAAACATTTGGTCTTCATAAGTTTCAATAGGACCAATAACGATATCAAGCGTATTGGTTTTCATGTCCATCCAAGCTAAATCACTTGGTTGATAGTTATCATCTAATAACGCTTGTGCTCTTAGCTCTAAGTATGTTTTTAAACCTTCATCTTCTGCTAGTTTAGCTGCTTCTTTTAATAATTCAGAAACCTCCTTAACTTCATTTTCAAATTGTTTGTGATAAGGAATTGAATACAGTTTTCCATTTTCGTCTCTACGCACAAAGTTGTAGATGCTTGATTTATCTTCAATATCAGCAGCTTCAAATTCTTTTTTGGTCATATCCTTTGGATAAAAATTTGCACCTAAAGGCTTCTCTCCTACACCTTCAACAAATGGTTTGTTACCATCTAATCTATCCCAAGGACCATAATTGATTTTTACAAAGGTTTTAGTGTCTTCGTCTTCAATTGAGTTCAACAACTCTGTTTTGTCTCCATAGGCTTCATACCAAAATAAGTCGTTCATTTTTTCAGCAGCTTTAATAAGCAAAGGCAACATTTGTTGTTCTTTTTCGGAAAGCTTATTTACATCTGAAGTTAGTTTAACGCTTACGTATTTACCTAAGTTTTTTTGCATTTCGGTTTGCGTTGGTCCTTCACTTACTACTTCTTTTTTGTCTTCTTTACAAGACGATACAATCACCATAAGTGAAAGCATTGCGAGTATATTCTTCATAAAATTTAATGAGTTAATTTTGATTGTTTCAAAGTTAGTCATTTCAAATATACTATTCAACATAATCAGCAATAGGAATCTCATCAATAAACACATTACCCAACACTGGTTCGCCTTCTTTTATAAACACTAAAGCGTAAGTGTTATTGGGTATTGAATCATTTTGTGCATTGGCATGAGCAATTTCAGCGTCATAGGCTTTGGTTTCGTTCATATAAAACTCGTTAAACGGATAGTCTAAACGAAGTGTTTTATCATAACTGCTATAATAACTCACTTTTGCGCTTATAAAGTTTCCCTTACCAGGTTTAGTTCTAGTTACTTTATCAATCTTAGCAAACCCTAAACTATCCTCAACAACCGACACGAAAACCGGTTCATGTCTTGACCAAGTAGAATCAGTAGTTTTTATAGTATTAGCTTCGAAATTTAAGTAAATATACTTGCCCTTAAATGGGTTTGAAGGATCTACAGGTTGGGTTTTAAATTTAAAAGCTGTTCCTGTTTTTAAAATATCTTCTTGGTTAAAAATCATTTGAGCTGGCAGTATCAATTGCGCAACAGCAACCAAAATAAACACGATGAATATATGTATTGTTTTCATGATTTAATGTTTAGAATTAAGTTTAGACTTTTGCTTTTTAAGCATTACATAATTGGTTATAAAAAATCCAGCGCCAACACTCACAAAAAGCAAACCTCTAATAACGTAGCTCATATCTGTATCAAAAAATCGACAGACAACCAAGGCTGTTATAATAAGTAAACCGTAGTTTAAAATTCCGAAGTGAAATTTATCTGTTCCTATTTTTACGGTTATTAATCCTAAAGCAAAAATGATACAATTAATGGCAATGGTTGGTATAATACTGTTGCTTGTTCCTATAAAAAACAGAACAGTAAACATAATAAACACGATGTGGAACAAATTGAAACTTTTAATCCATTTTTTTGAATACGAATACCCTAAAACCATTGCTGTTACTACAAACAAAAACAAGGCTATAAAAAACTCTTGAGAGGCAAACGTTAAATTGTTTTCGTTGAATTTCCAAATCCAGTTAAAACTTGTCCATAACAATAAAATTACCGTTCCTAAAGAACCAAAAATCAAGTACCCATTACGCCTCAATTTTTGATCATCAAAAAACGGAATCTTGCCAATGTTATAAAACAAACCAAACAAGATAACATACATTAAATACCCATAATCACCTTGATTGTTTACAAAAGCACCTAAAGTGATAGTGCAACTTAAAGGTAATATCCAGTTAAATATTGAAGTAACATTGGCTTTTGGATGGTTTTTTAATAGTTGCCAGTAATGTGGCAATACCAAAGCCATTAGCCCTAAATACAACCAAGGTGTTTGTTGCATTGTAAAATAACCGTAACCATAGTTGCATGCATAATATGTTGCAAATACTATGTGAAGCATTGCCAACGCATTAGATTTGAGCAAATAAATTAGTGGTAAGCACAATACAATCCAAGTGAGTAAAAAAGAACTTAAATCACCTGGTATATTATAAATTTGACTTACCAAAGCTATGCTAGAACCTACTGCAAAAAACAGGAATGTTCCTGAGGCTTCTTTCCAAGTGGCACTCTTATTTTTTAAAATAGAATAGCCTACAAACAACTGACCTATTACCAAAGGTAAAAATGCAAAAATGGTTTTTGTTGCTCTTGTAAAATTGTCCCAATTATGTGCTAAAATGAGAATAACACCTAAGCCGACCAAAATGGATCCCAACACACCAAATACTGTAAATAATTTATTTGGTTTATCGTCTTGTTTCGATTGGTAATAGACCTCAATATTACGAGCCACGTCTTCTGAAATGACTTGGTCTTTCACCAACTGTGGTAATTCTTTTATGAGTTTTGAGTTCATTTTATTATAGTTATAAATACTAAATTAATTTTTATTGAAAAGGAAAAAGCAAAAGAGTCAGGAAAATCATAAAAACCATCATTAATACAAACACATGATTTCTATTCGATTTATTTTTCTTTATGTAAATAAAGTAATAGACTATACTTAAAATTATTCCTAAAGCTATTAAAAACGGAATTGTCAATACTATAATTAATGAACCTCCACCATCTGCCATAGGAATGATAGGAATCAAAATAAATGTAATGAAACCGCTTAAAATAAGTAAAATGACTTTTGAGAAATCTTTCATTATTGAACTTTTTTAAAACCTCGCAACCAAAAATTTAGCTACGAGGTTTGAGGTTAACTAACCAATCATCAAAACAAAAAAATCATATATACGATGATACCTTCGGCAATTCCTGTTACGATGCTCATTCCTAAAATGTCCTTAATCTTGGTTTTTAAAAAGAATACAGTACTTAGTATCGCTATAATAGCTGCCAATAAAATTTCTAAAGCACCTATTTTAGACAGTAAAAATGTAATACCAGTAAAAGCTGCAGTAATTGCTACTGTAATGATGCAGAACTTTATTATTTCCTGTTTACTATAATTACCTTCAATAAATCCTTTGCGTAAGTCTCTTAATATTGAGAGTATAAAAAGCAATGGCACTACTGATAAAAATGGTGCAAAAATAACTTTGATGCCTTTCACTATAGACAAATCGTTGTAAAAGAAAAACGCAATTGCGGTAAACGCTAAAAGACCTGTAACAATTATAGATTGAAATGTGAATAGCAGTTCTCTTTTTCCTGAGTTACTTGTTGGTTTTGGAGTATTCATAATTGGATTCATAATATTAAATTTTGATGATTAAACTTTGTTTTGATTTAAGCTGATAAAAAGAATATGTGTATCGCTAATGATAACAACACACCACTTAAAATACCGTTAGCTCTTAAGTTGTTATACAGAATGTAATTAAGCACATAGCTACTAATGGTTGTAGAGTTTATTAAGTGCGCAAAAATTAAATTATCTTCAAGTTTTTGACTTGTTATTAGTTCTACTAACTGCATAAACAGTACACCTATGACAATAGTAGCAACCAGCAACACTGTTGCTGGTTTTTGGTTTTTTGCTTTGTATTCGTCTGTGTTTTGCGGTAAAAAATGTTCTATTAAAATAAAACGCACAAAAAACAACATTGGAATTGGGAATAGTATTGATGCTATAATTTTAATAACATCTTTTAAGGTTTTTATTTCGTCGTATCCCAAAAACACCAAATAAATAAACACCACTACCGAAATTCCTGTTGTAACAATAAAAGCTGTATTTAAATTTTTGAGTTTCATTACAGCCACTATTGGTTAATACTTGCAACAGTATTATTTGCCATAAAGGTGACACAGTTATTGTATTGGGTTACAACTTCTTTTGAAATAGATTTTGAAAAGATTGTAATTGTACCGAATACGATTACAAATACACTTACTTTTAAGAATGATTTCATAATATTTTGTTTTGTTGATTACACAGCAAATCTGCAACACATCACAAAATATCAAAACACGTTTTTAAAATATTACTGACGATATATTTTATAATTTACAGTTAAAAATTACTATATTTAGTATTATAAATAATTATTTACTGACGATTAAATGACTGACTTAAAATCTATTATTTCTACATTTTCAAGCGAAGACCAACAGCGTTTTGTATTGTATTTAGAAAAAAAGAACAAACGCAACGACACTAAAAACATTCAGTTATTTAAGCTATTAACTAAGGACGGTTTAACATCTAAAGACATCTGCATAAAACTTTATAAGAGCAACAAAGCAGATGCCTATCATGCGTTGCGCAAGCGTTTGTTTCAATCTTTAATCGATTTTATTGCGAATGCAAATCTAGAAGAAGAAAATTCTGTAGATATGCAAATTATAAAATACATTTTAGCTTCTAGAACTTTCCTACTACACAACAACCCTAAAGTTGCTTACAAACTATTAGACAAAGCCGAACTATTAGCACAAGAGCATTATCTATTCCCTATTCTTAATGAAATTTACCATACCAAAATACAGTATGCTTACACCAACCCTACGGTAGATATCAATACACTTATAACCAAGTTTAAAATCAACCAAAAAAATCACTTTTTAGAAGAAGAACTCAATATTGTGTATGCAAAAATTAGACAAACATTACACAACATTACCTACAAAGGTGAGATTGTCGATTTTCAAACCTTATTAAATTCAACACTAAACGAACACAACATAAGCGTTTCAGAATCTATGTCGTTTAAATCGTTATATCAACTCATGACCATTGTAAGTATTTCAGCTTTTGTCACTAACGACTATCTAAAAATTGAACCGTTTATCATCAATACCTACCAAAACATTAAATCGCACAAAACTAAAAACAAGCAACCGTTTTATCACATTGAAGTACTTTATTTAATAGCGAATACACTGTTCAGAAACAAAAAATTTAATAGCTCATTAGAGTATTTAAACCTGATGCATGAACAAATGTTACAGCATAAAAAGAAACACTACAATAATTTTAAACTGAAATACAATTTGCTTACTGCTTTAAACTATAATTACACCAACCAACAAGACAAAGCCATAGCATTACTAGAAGGTTTTAGAGTGCCAAAACACCCTGATATAGAATCGTTATTAGACATCTATTTAAGTTTAGTGATGTTTTACATTCAAAAAAACGAATTCAAAAGTGCTTTAAATATCTTTTCAAAATTTTACCATACTGACAATTGGTACATGCAAAAAGCAGGAAAGGAATGGGTTATTAAAAAGAATTTAATTGAAATTATTTTACATATTGAACTCAAAAATATCGATCTAGTAGAATCGCGTTTATTAAGTTTTAAAAGAACGTATCGTAGTTACCTAAAAAACATCAACCAAGAACGTGTAATTACATACTTAAATCTTGTGGAGTTTTACTATAAAAACCCAGAGCAAGTCACCACAACAACGTTTAAAAACAAAGTAGAAAACTCATTTGTTTGGCTAGATGCAAAGCAGGAAGACATCTTTGTTATGAGCTTCTATTCTTGGTTAAAAAGTAAGATGGAACACCAACCACTATACACTACAACGCTTAACTTAATCACTAAGGCTCAAACTGTTAATTAGTAGTTAAATTTCATCTCAATATTAAACCTTTTAAAACAACAGAAGTCAAAAGAACAAATAACTTTAAAAATAGAACACGATGAAAAAAGCAATAATCATTGCGTTGGCACTAGTAGCTTTTCAAGTCAATGCACAGGAAAGAAAAAAAGATTTTAAAAAAGGAGAAAGAAAAGAACGAATGGAAATGATGAAGGATTTAACTCCTGAAGAATTTGCAACATTACAAACTAAACGCATGACACTTGAGTTGGATTTAACTGAAAAACAGCAAGAGCAAATGCAAGCTATTCATCTAGAAGAAGCACAACTTAGAAAAGCACAAATGGAAGAACGTCAAAAACTAAAAGATAGTGATGATGCAGAAAAGCCTTCTAAAGATGAAATGGTAAAACGAATGAACGACAGATTAGATCATCAAATAGAAGTAAAACAAAAAGTAAAAAACATTTTAAACGCTGAACAGTTTGAGAAATGGGAGGAGTCAAAAGCTAAGCATAAAGACAAAAGAGGAAAGCGTAAAATGATGAAAAAAGAACACAATAGAGATTAACATTTTTGATTGGTTGAGTATAGTTTTTTTGTTAATTGAAGCATCGAGATAAAACTCGGTGCTTTTTGTTTGTGATTATATCACAAAAATCATTAATTTAGTCAATCTATTTTTTTAAATACTTTAATCTTATCTATAATGAAAAAAATAATTACGCTTTGCTTATTTGCTTTTGCAATGTTACTTGGAGCACCTCAACTAAGTGCACAAAACAAACTTCAAATAAATCAAGCAGCTTCTGAAAAAGCAAAGGAACTGAAAAAAACCCTCAAGTTTGATAACATTCAACAAGAAGAAGTGTATCAAGCATTTCAAGAGTACGAAAAAGTATATCAAAGAATAAGCTCTGACATGGAAAACAATAAAGAGCTTAAGCAAAAGATTGACTTAGTATTGGCTCAAAAAATGAAAAAAATACTAAACGAAGAACAATACACGAGATACAAAGAACTCTACAACGTAGAAGACGAAGAATAAAAAAAAAGCGGTTTAAAAACCGCTTTTTTTATTTTATAATGTTTTAGCTACTCTACTAACAGCCTCAATAGTTTTATCTAAATCTTCATAAGATAAAGCATCACATAAAAACCAAGTTTCAAAAGCACTTGGGGCAATATAAACACCTTCGTTTAACATACCATGAAAAAAGGCTTTAAAACTAGCGTTATTTCCTTTAGCCGAAGTTTCAAAATCATAAACCTCATCTTTACAAAAATGAACCGAAATCATTGAGCCCACTCTATTGATTACATGATCTATGTTATGCTCTTGGAGTATTTTTGTCATACCTTTATGAAGGTATTCTGTTTTTTCAGCTAAACGTGTAAACAGCTCATCATCTAAATTAATTTCGGTTAACATTGCTAAACCAGCAGCCATAGCTAGTGGATTTCCACTCAATGTTCCTGCTTGATAAACAGCTCCTAAAGGTGCAAGGTGATTCATTATTTCATTACGCGCAGCAAAAGCGCCTACTGGTAATCCGCCTCCAATAACTTTTCCAAAGCAAACAATATCTGCATCCACATTAAACAGCTCTTGAGCACCACCTTTAGCAAGTCTAAAACCTGTCATAACCTCATCAAAAATCAATAGAATATTATGAGCATCACATAATGTTCTTAGTTTCTGTAAGAAGTTATCTTTTGGTGGAATACAACCCATATTCCCTGCAACAGGCTCTAATATAATACACGCTATTTCATCTGCATTTGCTTTTATAAGCGCTTCAACATTATCAATATCATTATACCTAGCCAACAAGGTATCTTTTGCTGTACCTTCAGTTACTCCAGGACTATTAGGACTACCAAAAGTTACTGCTCCACTTCCTGCCTGTATTAAAAACGCATCGCTATGTCCATGATAGCATCCTGCAAACTTTATTATTTTCTCTTTTCCTGTAAACCCTCTTGCAAGTCTTACCGCACTCATACAAGCTTCGGTACCTGAGTTTACAAATCTAATTTTATCAATATTTGGCACCATACTAATTGCCAATTCAGCAATTTTAGTTTCAATCTCAGTAGGCATACCAAACGACGTTCCTAGTTTCGCTTTTTCAACCACAGCATCTACAACTGGTTTATGTGCATGACCTAAAATCATGGGTCCCCAAGAATTAATGTAATCTATATATTGATTATCATCTTCATCAAAAACATAAGCGCCTTTTGCTGATTTTGCAAAAATTGGAGTTCCTCCAACAGCTTTAAACGCTCTAACAGGTGAGTTTACTCCTCCAGGAATTACATCTTGAGCTTCTTTAAATAAAGCACTACTTCTTTTATATAACATAAATTATTCAGATTTTATAATAAGCACCTGACCTATCGCAAGGTCATTATTACTCATATTATTCAACCGCTTAAGAGTTTCAACAGTTGTATTGTATTTTCTAGAAAGTGAATAAAGCGTATCTCCTTTTACAACTTGATGTGTAAGATGTCCTTCTTCAACAACATCATCATATTTGTTTGAAGGCCTACCAAGCACTTCTTCGTCATAACGATAAAGCTGATAGCGCTCAATTAAACTTATCAGTTTTTCTGGATATTTTCTATCGGTTGCATACCCTGCAGCTCTTAACCCTTTAGCCCAACCTTTGTAATCATCAATCTTTAACTGAAATAATTTTGAATAACGACTTCTTGATGTTAAAAACGTAGAATGATCTTCAAACGAAGAATTTGCATGATTGTATTTTCTAAAACATTCCTGAGAAGCATCGTCATCATGGTAAATTTTAGCACCAGTCCATCCGTGACATTTAATACCAAAATGATTATTTGCTTCAACTGCCAAACGTCCTTTTCCTGATGCTGACTCCAGTATTCCCTGAGCTAAAGTAATACTTGCTGGTATTTTATATTTCCGCATCTCCTCCATTGCTATTCCGCTATAAGTTGCAATATATGCATCAGTAGGACTAGCATAAGTTTTTGGAGAAGTATCTTCCTTTTCAGACGGATTAACTACAGTAGGTTCTTTTTCTGTTGGCCTTGAAACTTGTTCTGTTCTTGTAGTATTTCGTTTCTTTTTTGTAACAATTTTCTTTTTTGAACCACAGCTTAAAGCAATGGAACATAATAATAGTACAGCAAGTAGTTTTCTCATAAATTCTTAAACGATTAAAGGCCTATTTTGTTGCTTTAACTTTTGGTTCATTCCTTCAATTCCTTGTAAACCTCCAGTATGAATTGCTAATATTTTGGAACCTTTAGGAAAATAGCCTTCTTCAATTAAATCGTAAATACCAAACACCATTTTACCTGTATAAATAGGATCTAAAGGCACATTATGTTTACTCTTAAAGTTATTGATGAATTTTATTAAATCATCATTAGTCTTTGCGTAACCTCCAAAATGGTAATCGGTTATTAACTCCCAATTATTTTGTGTTGCAAATTTAGCAATTTCTTCTTGTAAAAAATCACCTTTTAACGCAGGAAATCCTAGAATCTTTTGATGTGAATTGCTAGAATTAATAACCCCAGAAATAGTACCTCCTGTTCCAACAGGACAGCAGATGTAATCAAAAACGCTGTCTGCTTCAGTCAAAATTTCTTCACAACCTTTTACAGCAAGTTCATTAGTACCTCCTTCAGGAAGAAGGTAAAATTCCCCAAACTCTTCTTTTAGGTTTTTTATAAAATCCTCATTAGTCTTCTCTCTATACCGCTGTCTTGTAACAAACTTAAACTGCATGCCACAAGCGTAAGCAAAAGACAAAGTAGGGTTAGTCTTAAAATTAGTTTTAAGCTCCTCTCCTCTTATAATCCCTATAGTTTTAAACCCAAATTCTTTACCAGCTGCTGCAGTTGCTGAAATATGATTTGAAAAAGCACCACCAAAAGTCAGTAGTGTATCAATATTTTGGTGTTTTGCAAACTCTAGATTGTATTTTAGCTTTCTTAGTTTATTTCCAGACACAAATTTATGATTGAGATACTCAGCCCTCACAAATAAATTATTATCAACACTTAAAGTGTTTTCAATAAGTTTTTTTTGCATTTAAATAGTTTTTCAATAAAATTTTAAAAATAAACGTTAAAACTATAATTATTTTTTATAAATTTAACATTATAACTCACTCCAAATCTAGCATTTAAATAGTTAATCTAACATTTACAACAAGTAATGTTATGGCTAATTTAATGTTTAGGTTTATGATAAGAAAATTACTTTGTTTTACTATTTGTTTTTTATTATTTGTTATTAATGGTTTTAGTCAATCTGATGACTGCGGAAATAATACTAGCGCACAAATAACTGTCAATACTACATGCAATACACTAAATTGGAATAACACAAGTAACACTGACAACTCTTGGAATTATAATGGTGCTAGCTGTGGAGAAAACCCAAGAGATGATGCGTGGGGTTGGTTTGATGCGATTAGCACCTCTACAACCATAATTTATAATCCAATCCAAAATGGTAATGTTATACTAACTCTTTTCGAAGGCGCTTGCAATATCAACATGACACCTGTTGCATGTGCAAATGATAACGGAAACTTAAATGCGAATAATGAAGAAACCATTACTTATAACACAATCATTGGTCAACGTTATAGAATAAGAATTCAACGAGCTGGCGGAGATGGAAGCATAAATGGTACTATTTGTGTTTACGATTCAAGTCCTGTTTCAAACGACAATTGCACTGGAGCAATTACATTAACACCTGATACAAGTTGCATTCCTACTAGTGGTTCAACTATTGGAGCGACTCAATCACTAACTGGCTGCACTGGTTATGCAGACGATGATGTTTGGTACAGTTTTTTAGCAGTAGAGACTGCACATACTATTTCTGTAAATGCCGGATCAATTTATGATTTAGTCCTTGAAGTTTTCTCGGGCTCATGTAGTTCACTTACAAGTATTGAATGTGAAGATCTAAATTACCCGTTTTTTGGAGACCCTGACAACGAAACAATTAACCTAACGGGTTTAACTATAGGCAACGAATATTTTATCCGAGTTTATAGCTATGAACATGATTCAAACTTTAATGATAGAGGTACTTTTGACATATGTATTACAACTCCTGTAGACCCTTGCTCAACTATAAATACTATAGCTAGTTGTGGAAATACGGTAAACGCAACAATCGCTCCAGGAAATGGAACATATAATACAGGAGATTGCGGTTGGTCAACACCAGGAACAGAGTTAATTTATGAATTCACACCTACGATTGATGGAGATTATTACATAGACCAAGACAACTCATTCACTTACATAGATTACATGTACAAAACAGGAACTTGCGACGACAATAACTGGACATGTATCGATGCTATCACAGGAAACATTGATAGTTCCAGTTTCACATTAACCGCAAACACGACATATTACATAATGCTAGATCCAGAAACAACTTCTGGTGGAAATGTTACCTTCAGTATTGTTTGTCCTTGCGATCCTGGTCCAATAACTTCAAATAATCTTCCTGGATGTCCCTCAATAACTGCTGGTGGATTAAGTTTAAATGGAGTTGATCCGCCAGCCAGAAGTTGCACAGATAGCGGCTGCATAACCTTAGAAGCCTCTTATTTAGATTTAGGCGAAACAACAGATTATACTGTCGAGCATATTGGATACAATCCTCCTTACCAATTCAATAACTTGGCCAACCCTGTTAGTGTCAATATAGATGATGTATGGTCACCTGTTATCAACTTACCTTTTAACTTTTGCTTTTACGGAAATAATTATAATCAATGTGTTGTAGGTTCCAATGGAGTCCTTTCATTTGACACCTCAAGTTCTGATGGCGATTTTTGCGAATGGCAGTTTAATGACAACTTGCCTAGCACAAACTTATTTTTAAATACTATTTTCGGCACTTATCAAGATATTGACCCTAGTGAAGGCGGAGAAGTAGGATGGGAATTAGTAAATTTACCTACAGGATGCAGAGCACTAGTTGCTGCATGGCATGATGTTCCAATGTATCAAAATGCATTTGATGGAGATGGTTCAAAATTATACACAGGCATGATTGTGCTTTATGAAAACACTAATGTTATAGACATATATATTGAAGAAAAAGTTATTGATGATATAGATTGGTGGATTACTGGAGATGTATGGAATGAAGGAAATGCGATAGTAGGCATTCAAAACAGTAATGGAACTCAAGCCGTAATTCCTCCTTGTAGAAATGGATTAGATCAAAATTGGTCAACCACTACCGAGGCTTGGAGATTTATTCCTTCGGGCAACTCATTAACCTCAATAACTTGGTATGAAGGATCTGGAACAACAGGTCCTGTAGCAGGAACTGGAAATACAATTTGCGTGGATCCTGCTATTACAACAACCTACACAGCCGAAGTCACCTATAATTTATGTAATGGAACCATAAGAGAAACTGATGAAACCGTAGTTACTATAAACGATGTAAAAATATGGGATGGCTCTGAAGCTACTAACGATTGGATGGAACCACTCAATTGGTCTGATGACACTATTCCTACTTCAGCAGACTGTGTAGTAATTCCTATCACAGGAAATGACCCTGTACTTTACACCAATGACGATGGAGATGGATTAAATCTTACAGTACACGATGGAGCAACTTTAACAGTACAATCTGACGCCTCTGTCACAATTGTTGACTTTGTAGACATACAAGGGGCAGGAACAATTCAAATCAATAGTAGTGGTAGTTTAATTCAAGTTAATGATGTACCAACTGTTCCAAATACAGGCAACATCACAATGAACAGGGATGCTAATATAAGAGGTACTGATTACGTATATTGGTCATCTCCAGTCAATAATTTTAATGTAAATAATGTTTCCCCAGGCACATCAACAAATTATATTTACGAATGGATTACAACTATACCTAATGGTTTTACACCTCCTCCTGTTATTCCTATTTGTTTTGGAAACTGGTCAAATTCAGCAGGATCCTTAATGCAAAACGGGAAAGGATATATTGTAAGAGGTCCAGATGCTTTTACCAACACTCCTGCAACTTTTACTGCAACATTCAATGGTGTAGCCAATAACGGCATCATTACTAAAACCATTAATAGCGGAACCAACACAAGCACAAACGGTAATTTCACATACAATCCATATGGCAATGATTTATTAACCGTAACTCCATTTGATGACAATTGGAATTTACTAGGAAACCCCTATCCCTCAGCCCTTGATGCTCAAGCTTTTTTAACCCATCCTAATAACACCATTATTGAAGGCGCAGTTCATATATGGACTCATGGCAGCATTCTTGGAACTTATACCGATTCATTTTATGAAGACTATGTATTAAACTATAATATCTCAGATTATGTAACATACAATTTCTCTGGGACCAATACCTATCAAGACGAATCATTTAGTGGACAAATAGCCTCTGGTCAAGGGTTCTTTGTTTTAGCACTTAATGATAGTGAAACTGGTAGCGTTACATTCAACAATAGCATGAGGCAACTGTCAGCAAGCTATGACAACAGTCAGTTTTATCGAACACCATCAAGTGATAATGTAAACCACAACTCACAATCTAGCCTAGAAAAGCATCGTATTTGGTTAAACTTAGTATCTCCAAGTCAATTATCCTCTAGCATATTAGTAGGTTACATTGAAGGAGCTACAAATCAAAAAGACCGCCTTTATGACGCATACAATAAAGAGTTCAATGCATTAAACTTGTACTCTAAAATTGATGACAAAGGAATGATCATACAAGGAAGAGCTTTACCTTTCGATCAAAATGACCAAGTACATCTAGGTACAGTTTTAACTGAACCAGGGATTCACACTATAGCTATTAGCAATGTAGATGGCTTATTCACTAATGAAGACCAAAACATATATCTAGAAGACACTTACACCAATACAATACATGATTTAAAAATTTCGCCTTATATCTTTAGTCTTAGTCAACCAACAACATTTGACGACCGTTTTATCTTAAGATACACCAATGAAACACTTGACATCGACAAAGATGACATTAGAGGTCAATTAAGTATCTCTGCTCCTAACGGTGATTATATTAAAGTAAAATCCGAAACAAACACTATAGATTCTGTAATTATCTACGACCTATTAGGCAGAAAATTATTTGAGCAAAAGAATATTAACCAATTAGAATTTATCATACGAGATAGTAATCTTTCGGATGCCACATATATTGTAAAAGTTACTCTTACTGAATCTAAAAAACAAAAAATTCAAAGAATCATTTTAAAACAGTAAAAAATTAATATATAGCACTTCTCTAGAAAAGACCTATCCAATTACGTTAGGTCTTTTTTTTGCATCTAACTTGAATAAAATTATAAATACTTTAAAAAACTATACAACCTACGATGTTTCAAATAATTAAGCTGAGCTTCCTGAAAGTAAGCTTCTCGCTCAAAAGAAATATTTCTGTAAGCTAAACTCCATCTTTTATACTGCAAAAGTCTTATAAGAAACTCAAAACCATAAATCACAAAAAAAGGAATAATCAACAATTCTATTTGTTGTTGTAAATGAATTCGCTCATGATTTAAAAGCACAGTATCTTCTTTCAAAGCTTCATACTTTAAGAATACAAAAGGATAAATTGTAATTCCAACATAACCTTTAGGCACTATATATTTCGAAACCAATATCATAGTCTTGAAACTTCAAAAATCAATCCAAATTACATTATCTTTGTTAGATTATGAAAAAAATCATTCCTATTGAAGAAGGAGATTATTACTTAACTCCTGAAGGCTATCGCTGTTTCACAGAGCAATACCACCTAAAACGTGGCTATTGCTGCGAAAGCGGATGCAGACACTGCCCATACGGATTCAATAAAAAGCAATTAAAAAGAAACTAATGTCAACAACAACTAATATATCTTTTAAAGAACAAATACTACAAGGAATACCAAATACATTACCTAATCCTAAACCTTATGAAGCTTCTATTAATCATGCACCTAAGCGCAAGGAGATTCTTTCTGATGAAGAAAAAAAATTGGCCCTTCAAAATGCGTTGCGCTACTTTGAACCGCAACACCACTCAACACTTCTTCCTGAATTCAAAGAAGAATTAGAGACTTATGGACGCATTTACATGTATCGTTTTAGACCTGATTATAAAATGTATGCACGTCCAATTGATGAATATCCTGCCAAATCAAAGCAAGCTGCAGCTATCATGTTAATGATTCAAAACAATTTGGATTATGCTGTTGCGCAACATCCACATGAATTAATTACGTATGGCGGCAATGGCGCTGTGTTTTCTAACTGGGCGCAGTATTTATTAACTATGCAGTATTTAGCAACCATGACAGATGAGCAAACGCTTGTTATGTATTCTGGTCATCCTATGGGTTTATTTCCATCACATAAAAACGCGCCTCGTGTAGTTGTTACCAACGGAATGATGATTCCTAATTATTCCAAACCAGATGATTGGGAAAAATTCAACGCTCTTGGCGTTACACAATACGGACAAATGACAGCCGGAAGCTATATGTATATTGGACCTCAAGGCATTGTTCACGGCACAACAATTACCGTTTTAAACGGATTTAGAAAAATAAACAAATCTCCTAAAGGACATATTTTTGTCACCTCTGGTTTAGGCGGAATGTCTGGTGCGCAACCAAAAGCAGGCAACATTGCTGGCTGTATTACGATTTGTGCAGAAGTAAATCCTAAAATCACCCAAATCCGATTAGATCAAGGTTGGATTGATGAAAAAATTTCAGATTTAGATGAATTAGTAGCACGAGTACAAAAAGCGCAAACAAAGAAAGAAACAATATCAATAGCATACCTAGGAAATGTTGTTGAAGTATGGGAAAAATTTGATAAATCTAATATTCATATCGATTTAGGAAGTGACCAAACCTCATTGCATAACCCTTGGGCAGGAGGTTATTATCCTGTTGGATTATCTTTTGAAGATGCCAACAATATGATGGCAAATAATCCAGATTTATTCAAAACCAAAGTTCAGGAAAGTTTACGTCGTCATGCAACTGCTATTAACAAACACACAGAGAAAGGCACTTATTTCTTTGATTACGGAAATGCCTTCTTGCTCGAAGCTTCTCGTGCTGGTGCAGATGTTATGTCTGAAAACCCAACTATAGGTCGCGAATTTAAGTATCCAAGCTACGTGCAAGATATTATGGGACCAATGTGTTTTGATTACGGATTTGGTCCTTTCCGTTGGGTATGTACCTCTGGGAAACCTGAAGACCTTGCAAAAACAGACGCTATTGCTTGCGAAGTCCTAGAGGAAATCATGAAAAACTCACCTGAAGAAATCCAACAGCAAATGGCTGATAATATTCAGTGGATTAAAGGTGCTCAAGAAAACAAATTAGTTGTAGGCTCACAAGCCAGAATTCTTTACGCAGATGCTGAAGGTCGAATGAAAATTGCTAAAGCATTCAATGATGCCATTGCAAAAGGCGAAATAGGTTACGTTGTTCTAGGTCGTGATCACCATGATGTATCAGGTACAGATTCACCTTATCGTGAAACCAGCAATATTTACGATGGTTCTCGTTTCACTTCAGATATGGCTATACATAATGTTATAGGTGATAGCTTCAGAGGAGCCACTTGGGTAAGTATCCACAATGGTGGTGGCGTTGGCTGGGGAGAAGTTATTAATGGTGGATTTGGTATGGTTCTTGATGGTACTAATGAAGCAGAAACACGCTTAAAATCAATGCTTTTTTGGGATGTAAACAATGGTATTTCTAGAAGAAGTTGGGCAAGAAACGAAGGTGCTGTTTTTGCTATAAAACGCGCTATGGAACAAGAGCCTAATTTAAAAGTTACGGTTCCTAATCTCGTTGACGACAAACTGATGGACTCGTTATAAAACTCAAATAAAAAAAGAAAAAGAAGATGAAAAACACATTAAAACTATTAAGCTTTGTAGTTATTGCTACAATCTTCACCTCATGTAGCTCTGTGAGAGTTGCATCCGACTATGATAAAAGAGCAAGTTTTGACAACTATAAAACGTTTGCCTTTTTCAAAACAGGTATTGATAAAGCAGAAATTAATGACATTGACAAAAGACGTATTCTACGAGCTATTGAAAGTGAACTTTTAGCCAAAGGATACACAAAATCTGAAACCCCTGATATCCTAGTAAGTATCTTTACCAAATCAAGAGAAAAAGTAAATGTCTACAACAATGGTTGGGGACCTTATGGATATGGTTGGGGCTGGAACCCATGGTATTGGGGACCTTACAACAACACTTCTGTTTCAACTTCAACAGAAGGAACGCTCTATATCGATTTAATTGATGCCAACAAAAAAGAATTAGTTTGGCAAGGTATGGGAACTGGCTATTTGACTAAAAATATTGATAAAAAAGAAGAACGAATCAATGAGTTTGTTGCTAAAATCATGGAAAAATATCCTCCTGAGCTAAATCAGTAAAATCTTTTTACATAATTTTAAAAAGCATCAAACTAACGTTTGATGCTTTTTTATTTATTCTTCAATAACACCCATTTTAGGCTTAACCTATAAAAACTTATATTTGCGGCTTCAAAAAGTAAATTATGATTTTAGGTCAAACTACAAGAAAGAATTTTACCCAAAACCCTAAAGACGATATTTTATCAGGCCTTACAGTTGCATTAGCATTAGTGCCTGAAGCTGTTGCTTTTGCCTTTGTTGCTGGCGTAGATCCTTTAGTTGGATTGTACGGTGCTTTTATGATGGGAATCGTTACCGCTTTGTTTGGTGGTCGACCAGGAATGATTTCTGGTGCTACTGGTGCAATGGCTGTGGTTATGGTACACCTTATTCAAAAAGGAAATGAAGTTGGTCTTAACCTAGATACACCTATCGACAACCTTGGACTTCAATGGTTATTTATTACCTTATTATTTGTTGGTGGTATTCAAATTTTGGCAGGTGTTTTCAAACTAGGAAAATTCGTTAGACTTATTCCACATCCTGTAATGATGGGCTTTGTAAACGGTTTAGCCATCGTCATTTTCTTATCACAATTAAAATTATTCCCTAATGCTGTGCCGCAGGATATTTCATTTTTTGACAATACCTCTGAGTGGTTCTCAGCATTATTCTCAAATGCTGCTTTTTGGAAAATGATGGGCTTCATTGGATTGACAATGGGAATTATGTACGGACTACCTAAACTCACCAAAAAAATTCCTGCAGCTTTAGTTGCAATCCTTGTTGTAGCTTGTATTACGATTTTTGGTGGAATTGAAATGAGCACTGTTGGCTCTTTTATTGCAGAAGGTGGTGGTAAAGGTTTGGAAGGTGGATTACCAACATTTCAAGATCAAATTTTTGGGTTATTCGGAACACTGGCAGGACATTGGGATATTATTATTTCAACGGCATTTATTTTAGCTGCTGTTGGACTGATTGAGTCATTAATGACCTTAAATCTTGTTGATGAAATCACAGAAACAAGAGGAAATGGAAATCGCGAATGTATTGCTCAAGGAAGTGCCAATATGCTAAATGGTTTATTTGGTGGAATGGGTGGTTGTGCTATGATTGGTCAATCGATTATCAACGTCGATTCTGGTGGTCGTGGTCGTTTATCTGGCGCATTTGCCGCAGTAGCTTTGTTAGGATTTATTCTTTTTGCTGCACCATTAATTGAGCAAATTCCAATTGCTGCTTTAGTTGGTGTAATGTTTATGGTAGTTATCGGAACATTCGCTTGGTCTAGTTTTAGAATCATTCGTAAAATACCTATTGCTGATGCCATTGTACTTATTGCTGTTTCAGCAATTACCGTTTGGAAAGATTTAGCAGTAGCCGTTATCGCTGGTGTAATAATTTCTGCATTGGTATTTGCTTGGAAAAACGCAACAATGATTAGAGCACGAAAACGTATGCAAGCAGATGGCACAAAAACTTACGAAATTTGGGGACCGTTATTCTTTGGGTCTATTCAGAGTTTTAATTCTAAGTTTGATGTAAAAAATGACCCTGAAAACGTTGAAATAGATTTTGTTGAATCTCGTGTAAGTGATCATTCTGCTATGGAAGCTATTTTCAATTTGGTAAATAAATATGAAGCTGCAGGAAAAAGCTTAAAACTGAAACATCTTAGTGAAGACTGCAAAGCTTTAATGTATAAAGCAAGCCCTAAGTTTAAAGAGGTTATTGTCGAAGACATTAACGATCCTCGCTATTATTTAGCAGCCAATCCTGAAGAATTTACAAAACCGCTTTCGGAATACGATTTATAAAAGAAAAGCGACTCAATTGAGTCGCTTTTTTATTTAATAGTTCAATAAGGCTTCAATCTTAGCCTTCACCTTTTCAGTTGAAGGAATCATGGTTTGTTCTAATGTTGAATTCAATGGAATAGCTGGCATATTTTCACTACCAATCGTCATTACTGGTGCATCTAAATATTTGAAGCATTCTTCTTGAATTTTCCCAGATAATGCTCTTGCAAAACTGTTGTCACTTGGCTCTTCAGTTACCACTAAACACTTACCTGTTTTCTTAACCGACTTCATTATAGTTGACTCATCTAAAGGATACAATGTTCTTAAATCGATAACTTCTATTTGATCTTTTAAACCTAATTCTTCCGAAGCATTCATTGCCCAATGTACACCCATTCCGTAGGTTACAATCGTACAGGTTTCTGCATCATCTTGCTTCCAGATTTCTTGTAACACCCAAGCTTTTCCAAAAGGCAATACGTAGTCTTCAGCAGGTTCTACAGATGTTGCACCTTGTGTCCCGGGTACTTTAGACCAGTACAAGCCTTTATGTTCAAAAATAACTACTGGGTTTGGATCGTGATATGCTGCTTTCATTAAACCTTTTAAATCAGCACCATTACTTGGATAAGCTATTTTAACACCTCTAATGTTAGTGACTACACTTTCTACAGAAGACGAATGGTAAGGTCCACCACTACCATAAGCGCCAATTGGCACACGCAAAATCATACTTACTGGCCATTTTCCGTTAGATAAGTAGCAACTTCTACTAACTTCAGTAAATAATTGATTGAGTCCTGGCCAAATATAATCTGCAAACTGAACCTCAACAATAGGCTTTAAACCAACCGCACTCATACCAACCGTAGAACCCACGATAAAAGCTTCCTGAATTGGTGTATTAAAAACGCGGTCGTCACCAAATTTCTGTGCTAATGTTGCTGCTTCTCTAAATACACCTCCAAGTCGTCCACCAACATCTTGTCCGTAAAGCAAACATTCTGGGTGCTTGCGCATTAATTCTTCCACAGCGAATAAGGCACAATCTACCATCACTACTTTTTCTGCTCCTTCAGGCGAACGCTCACCCTTTTCCTCGGTAATTGGTGTTGGCGCAAAATCGTGCGTAAATAAATCTTCTGGTGTTGGATCTTCAGCTTTTAAAGCTTTTTGATATGATTTTTCGATTTCAATTTTGATTTCGGTTTCGATTTCCTCGATATCCTTTTGGGTGAAGCCATTATCTAACATTTGCTGTTTTAAAACAGGATATGGATCACGAGATTTTGCTTCTTCCAAGTCATCGCGATACCATTCCATACGTACACCAGACGTATGATGATTCAATAATGGCACTTTAGCGTGTACTAAAAATGGACGACGTTCTTCTCGTATGGTTTTTATAACTTTTTCTAATGCTTCGTAGCTTTCAATAAAGTTAGCACCATCAATAGAAATGGCCTCTAATCCGTGAAAACCATTTGCATATTCTGCAGCATTTTGAGCTCTGGTTTCGGCTTCATTGGCTGAAATATCCCAACCATTGTCTTGCACCAAATATAGAATTGGCATTTGCTTTAACGCTGCCATTTGAAAGGCTTCTGCAATTTCACCTTCGGTAACTGATGCGTCACCTAAACTACAAACCGTAATTGGTTTTAATTGCGATTCTTTGCTATCATTCTGAACAACATTTGAATTTTGAAGTCCTTGCTTTTCCAAATATTGCATTCCCATCGCGACACCAGTTGCAGGAATGGCTTGCATACCTGTTGCTGATGATTGATGCGGAATTTTAGGCTTATCGGCATCTTTTAAACTTGGATGCGAATAATAGGTTCTTCCACCAGAAAATGGATCGTCTTTTTTAGCTAACACCTGAAGCATTAAATCATAAGGCGTCATACCAAAAGCTAACAACATCGCATCATCTCTATAATACGGAAATGCATAATCTTGAGGTAACAATTGCATTCCTAAAGCGGTTTGAATGGCTTCGTGACCACGTGATGTGGCGTGCACGTATTTTGAAACTACTTTGAAGTTGGCTTCATACAATTCTGCCATTGTTTTGGCGGTTACTAAATTGGTAAATCCTTCTTTTAATATGTCTTTATTCATATTCTATTCTGTTTGTCATTACGAGATTTAAAACAACTTAATCTCTTGAAAAGATTCTTCACTTTCGCTCTGAATGACATTATATTAATATTTTCTGAAGACCTCACAGGTTTTTGAAACCTGTGAGATCTTTTCTGCGTTAGGGACTACTCATCCATTCTATTTTAATAAAAAGGAATTCGTGAGTGCTTCGCAATTGCAGTGACATTTTTTTTACGTCAGTTCGGGTGAAATTACCTTAATCAATTTTGTATCGAGAACTTTATAATCACTTCTCGATACAATTTGCTCATTCCTCACAAATCACTCGAAGTGACGTTATCTTTACACTAATTCCTTTTCAACCTTTATCATCCAGTTGAATTTATCTTCAATTTTTCCGGTTTTTATGGCATTTAGCGTGTCGTTAACCTCTAACCCTACCGGACTTTCGTCAGAGACGTGAATGTCGCCATTTTCTGTGCCAATACTCTGAATGTAAGCAATACCAACAGCTGTTCCTGTTCCGAAAGCTTCCTCTAAAAGGCCTTTTTCTGATGCTTCACGGATTTCGGTAAGCGTGATTGGACGCTCAATAACTTCAAAACCTTTATCTTTTAAAATAGCGATAACACTCATTCTGGTAATGCCATCGAGAATGGCGCCATCGCGACGTGGCGTGATGAATTTTCCATCGATTTTGAAGAAAATATTCATTGTTCCCACCTCTTGAATGTACTCGTGCTCAACAGCATCTAACCACAATACTTGGTCATAGCCTTTTGCTTTTGCTAGTTCTGTTGGACGAATTGCTGCTGCGTAATTTCCAGCCGCTTTTGCTTCGCCTGTACCACCATCTACCGCACGAACAAACTTCTTTTCTGCCCACAATTTTATGCGCTTGCTGAAAAATGGTCCTGCTGGTGATGCCATAATGATAAACTTGTAACTTGTGGCTGCACGCATACCGATAAAAGCTTCATCGGCATACATAAATGGACGTAAATATAAGGCACTACCATCTTGTGGTGGAATCCACGCTTTATCCATAGCCACGAGCTGTTTTAAGCCTTCTACGAATAATTCTTCTGGAACATTTGGCATTCCCATTCTGTCTGCACTAAAGTTTAAACGCGCTGCATTTTTATCGGCACGAAATAACATTGGTGTTCCTTCGGCATCCACAGTCGCTTTCATTCCTTCGAAAATGGCTTGTCCGTAATGCAACGCCATTGCTGCTGGATGCGTTGGAATTAAAGCTAACGGTTCAATTCTTGGGTTTTGCCATTCGCCATCTTTATAATCGCAGATAAACATATGATCTGTAAAAGAGGTTCCTAATGGTATGTTGTTGAAGTCGATGGTATCGACTTTTGATTTTTCTATTTTTTTGATTGAAATATTCATATTTATGTTTTTTGGTCAGTTCGAGTGAAATTGTCTTTAGCAATTTTGTATCGAGAACTATTTAACTGCTTCTCGATACAATTTGCTCGTTCCTCACAAATCACTCGAAGTGACGTAATTTTTATATTTTTCTATTCGTATCAAATTGCTCTAAATAATCAGCTACGCGACGCACAAAGCTTCCACCTAGGAAACCATCAACGACACGATGGTCGAAAGACAGAGATAAGTACATCATACTTCTAATAGCGATTTCGTCACCTTTTTCAGTTTCGATGACTTCGGCTCGTTTTTTTATGATTCCTAATGCTAAAATGGCAACTTCTGGTTGGTTGATTATTGGTGTTCCCATAACGCTACCAAATGTTCCTACGTTAGAAATAGTGAACGTGCTGCCTTTGATATCGTCGCCACTCAACTTGTTTTCTCTTGCTTTTCCAGCGAGCTCGTTTACGTTTTCTGCTAACGTTTTTAAGTCTTTAGTATCAGCATTTTTAACGACTGGCACAATTAAGTTTCCACTTGGTAATGCTGTTGCCATACCAATATTAATATCTTCTTTTACGATGATATTACTGCCATCAACAGACGCATTGATATTTGGAAAATCTTTGACTGCTTTAGCTACGGCTTCTACAAATAATGGTGTGAAGGTTAATTTTTCGCCATATTTTTCCTGAAAAATAACTTTATTTTCATTTCGCCAATTTACCATATTGGTTAAGTCGGCTTCAACATAAGCAGTTACGTGTGGTGACGTATGCTTGGAATACACCATATGATCTGCAATCATTTGGCGCATACGATCCATTTCTACAATCTTTCCTTTGCCTTTATCAAACGTTAATTGCGGAATGCGATAAGCCGTTGGATCTTGAACCACTGGCTGCGCAAACTTGTAAGGCCTTCCGTCTTCGATATAATTGAATACATCACTTTTTCTTAATCGTCCTTCGTTTCCGGTTGCTGGTATTCTTGCTAATTCTTCAAAACTTATGTGATGTTCCTTTGCAATGGAAATGATTAATGGTGAGAAGAACTTTGAATTCGAAGTTGAAGCTGAAGTTGAAACCGAATGAGATTCCTTGTTAATACTAGATGCTATTGAAGGACTCTTTTTGGTCTTCGTTTTTGATGTCTCGACTGCGCTCGACGTGACATCATTTTTCGATTTCGGTTTCGATTTCGATTTTTCTATTTCTAGAAGAGCGATAACCTCACCAACTTTTACCACATCTTTTGCTTGGTATTTGGTTTCTAGCAAAGTTCCTGCTGCTGGTGCAGGCACTTCGTTATCCACCTTATCTGTGGCTACTTCTAATATGATATCGCCTTCATCAAAAGAATCACCTTCATTGATTAACCAATTAATAATGGTTCCTTCTGTGATGCTCTCGCCCATTTTGGGCATTTTTAGTTCAAAAGTCATTAAACAAATTCAGTTTTATTTTAGAATTAAAGATAAGACATATTCAATATCACTTTTCTTAAAACCCTTGATTTTATTTTTTAAAAGAAAAAAAATCTTCAAAACAACTTACTTTAAGAATTTTAAACTTTAAATTGTTAATTTTGAGTAATCAAAAAAAATATTTTCTAATGTCTCATACACTAGATAAAATCGACACCCAAATTTTAGCGATACTCCAGAAAGACAGCAATCGCACTACAAAAAGCATAGCTAAAGAATTAGGAATGACCACTTCACCCGTTTTTGAGCGTATCAAAAAGCTTGAAAAAGAAGGCTACATCAAAAAATATGTCGCTGTATTAGATAACAAGAAAGTAGGTTTGAAATTAACTGTATTTATTGGCATAACCCTTCAAGGTCATACCAGAAGTTATCTAGAAAAATTTGTCACTGAAATAAATAATTTCCCAGAAATTGCAGAATGCCATCGCGTAAGTGGAAATTATGATTACCTACTGAAACTCATTGTTGAAGACATACAAGCTTATGAAACTTTCCTTATTTCTAAACTAACACTTCTTCCTTATTTGGGTAATGTACAGAGTTTAATAACCTTATCTACAGGAAAGGAAACCAATGAGATTGATTTGAGTAGGATTTAAAATCGAGGCTAAACTTGAAAATGACATTCTATCTATAATGAAAACACCCCTAAAGTCCCCTCAAGGGGGACAATCCATACTATTTGAAAGTTTCGCGAAGCGTTTTATAGACATCGTCTTGCATCTTCATATTTTCGGGAACTTCACGTAATGGCTCAACTTCTTTTAGACTGTTGTGGCAATCTTGCGGTAACTGCTGATATAACTGCGTTCCCTTGGTTTTCCAAGCAATCATCTCGTCGCTTACCTGCTTGATGACTTTTGCTGGATTACCAACCACCAAACTACGTGGTGGTATTTTAGTTTCAGCCTTAACAAATGCCATTGCGCCAACGATACTTTCATCTCCAATTTCGGCATCATCCATAATTACGGTATTCATACCAATGAGGCAATTACGACCCAAATTGGCTCCGTGAATGATGGCTCCGTGACCAACGTGCGCACTTTCTTTTAGGGTAATAGATTTACCTGGAAACATATGCACTGTACAGTTTTCTTGCACATTAACACCATCTTCTAAAATGATTTGTCCCCAATCTCCACGAATGGCAGCACCTGGACCGATGTAACAGTTTTTGCCAATGATGACATTGCCTGTTACTGCAGCCAATGGGTGCACGAAACTGCTTTCGTGTACAACTGGTGTGTATCCTTGGAATGCGTAGATCATAAGCTGTGAGTTATTAGTAGTTAGCCTTGAGTTTTGAGTTTAATTATTTTTTAATTTTTTACTTAATGATGAAATCATTTTACCAATTTCAGTTAACATAGCTCTATTTTTTTCAAACTGTTCTTTGTTGATATAATTTCTTAAATAGGCTTTTGTATTCCAAGTGACACATTCGTGACTACTATCCCAAGCCATTTTTAAATATCTATTGAAATTAGCATCAGTACTTGCTGAACCTTCTGAAATATTTGCTGCTATTGAGTCTGCTGCTCTACTAAATTGTGATGATAAACGGAACATCTCCTTTTTAGGAAATGTATCAACCAATTTATTTACTTCTTCTCCAAATAAAATAGCTTTTTGATAAACTATTAAATTTTCAAAACTAAAATGATATTGACTTTTAAATTCCATTTAACATATACATTTCTAATTGCTCAAAACTCAAAGCTCATTTCTCAAAACTATTATTTACTTATACGATTCTAATTTCTTCTTTGTAAAATCACTTAATACCAAGCGACCACTAACGGCTGCTCTTTCAGCTAAAAGTGTGTCCCAATCTTCGGTACCTTGCCAGAAGATTTTCTTCATTTCTTTCATTGCTTCTGGATTGTAATTGCAAAGATTTTCGACAAAGGTTTTAACTGCTTCATCTAATGCTTCTGTAGTATCAAACACTTGTGTAAATAAGCCTTTTTGTTTTGCCCATTCTGCTGGATAAAATGTATTGGCATCAATGGCGATTTGTGACATTCCGCTTAATCCTAACTTGCGCTCTACAGCTGGACCAACCACAAACGGACCGATACCAACATTTAGTTCACTTAATTTAATAGCTGCAAACTTGGTTGCCATACAATAATCAGTTGCCGATGCCACTCCTACTCCACCACCAACGGTTTTTCCTTGCACGCGACCAATGATAAATTTTGGACATTTACGCATTGCATTAATCACGTTGGCAAATCCTGAAAAGAAGACTTTCCCTGTGGCTTCGTCATTGATATTGATTAGTTCGTTAAAACTTGCGCCTGCACAAAAGGTTCTATCGCCTCCACTTTTTAGGACGATAACTTTAATGTCGTCATTATTGCCAGCATCGGTTATAGTCTGTGCTAGTTCAGCCAGAATATTTCCTGGTAATGAATTATGCGCAGGATGAAAAAATTCGATGTATCCTACTTGATTTTCTATTTCTAATTTTACGTATGGTTGGCTCATTTTTGAATTTTGATATGTTGTTTTCAAAATTACAATAAAACTTATCATTGTTAAATGATAACACAGAAAAAACCATCAAAAACTCACACTAGATTTAGGTATTTATTTACCACTCAACACAAATGGTGCCCAGATTTTTGGGGTTTGAAATTGCTCGCCATACACACCATTGAGCATTGTGCGTTTAGCTGTATTCACAGCATCTTCCACACTCATTTTTTTTACATAAAGATTGTTGTACGTTTCGGTCATTAATATCATAGTTCCTGCATCATTAACAGGCCACAAACTCAATAAGGTACTATTAGCACCTGCTACAAGTAATGCTGAATTTAGACCATTAACCCCTTCTCCATTATAATTTTTTCCTAATGCAGTTTCACAAGCAGAAAGCACAGCTAAATCTGCCTTTAAATCTAGTTGCGCTATCTCGTGAGCTAACAAAAATGTATCCTCAGACCCATCTCCATTAGCAGGCTGCGTCATCATTACACCAGAAAGTTCAGGAATACTATTACTTGCAAATCCGTGAGTTGCAATGTGTACATATTTATATTGATTCAACTCGCCTGATTTATTCAATCTTTTGATATCGCTTTCTTTCATCTGACCATCAATCAAAACAGTAGCTTCTGGAATTATTTTTTTAAGATTCTGAACCTCTCTCAAAGTTCCTGGTAGATAGTTAGCTCCACCAAAGCCCAAAGCAGCCAATTCTTTACTTAAATTAGACTGTTTATTATTGATTTTTGTGGTTAATTGGTCCTGCAACTCAAAGTAGCTTTGAGTTGACCTGCTATTAGAAGCACTACTTTGAGGTTCTTTATACGTAGCTCCTCCCATTGCTAAAAGCGGTTTTCTGTCCTCACTATAATTTCGGTTAGACAGACTTGCCCAAACACTTGCAGATGGCATATACTTAACATTAAAACGCTCTAAAACATACTTACCGTTACTATCCAAAAATGCTTCAAAAGGCATTGCATTCAACTCGCCTTCTGCACTAATAATCAACGTTGTTTTTCCGACTAATTTAGCCTCTAAAGGTTGTATCAAAAAATAGTACCAGTGCTTTAATATCTTTTGTTGAAGATCTAAATACTGAGCATCTGACACTTCCATTACTTCTCTAGACAAGGCAACAAAATCTCTATAATCTTCTGCTTTAAAAGCAGTTTTAGGGTCCGAATGACTATAAATTTGACCGTTAATTATTTCTTCATTTAACTTCGTTACATATCCATTGATGCTATTAGGCTTCTTCTGTATGTTATTGATGTATTGCTTTTTCATATTCAGCCAAGCATTAACCGGAAAATGCTCTACTATATCAGCACTATTCTTTGTAATAATAGTAGCAATCATTTGACCTGGTTCTCCGTTAGAATAGTAGATAACAGCTTCGTGTGGCTGAAGTTTTGCCTGGACTTGTGGCAGTGTAATTTGAGGCAAATTTTTATCCAATTTTTGACGTAGAATTCTACTTCGGTTCATATCCTGAACTTTAAAAAGTTCGTTTGTATTGCCTAATTTTTGAAGCGACATTATTAAGCCTGAATAGGCACTAGCGTGCAAATTACGAGCAGAAAGTTGCTCTTTGGTACTGAATTTAGGCAAAAATTGCTCCGTAATATCAACTGCTTTCTGAAACTGTTCTGCTGCATTAGCATAATCATTCTTCATATAAAACATAAAGCCTATATTATTGGCAGCAGTCTGTGCAGAAGACCAATTCTTAGTTTTTAGATGGTAGTCGTAAACTTCATTATTCAATTCTATGGCTTTAGATCTGTTTCCGATTTTAAACTGAACAACAGCATAATTACCTGCTGCTTTCATTTTTTGATCTTCAAAATTCCTTTTACTTGCTAAAACATAGGCTTCTCCCAAGTGTTTATTAGCTAAACTAGTAGAATTTGATCCAGGCTTCATTACGTAATAAGCACCTATAAGATTGTTGGCATTAATGATATGGTAATCGTTACCAAGTTCTGTAGCTAATGCTAAAAGCTCTTGAGCTAACTGTAACATTTCGTCTCGTTTTCCCATATCTCCAACAATTTGAGATTTTCTAAACAACAAATCTGCTT
Source organism: Gaetbulibacter sp. PBL-D1 (assembly GCF_050509525.1). NCBI lineage: Bacteria > Pseudomonadati > Bacteroidota > Flavobacteriia > Flavobacteriales > Flavobacteriaceae > Gaetbulibacter > Gaetbulibacter sp. PBL-D1. Next base: position 60,472 of record NZ_JBNWKB010000016.1, read on the forward strand.
TTGTTAATGTCGGAAAACCTAGCTTATCTATTTCGGCAAGCCCTTTATTGGCATATAAAAATGTTTTATTGAGATCATATCTGTCATACCACGTTAAGCGCTCAAAACATAAGGCTTTGGTATATGGATTAAGATGCTGAGAGTTTATAGCTTTCTCTAATTTTGGTTTTGCCAAATCAAACTGACCTGCATAATAGTAAGCAATAGCTTGCGTTGCAGTTGCAAAATCTTTTAACAAAGGATTTGATGGCGAATAACTTGCCCAAACTTTTAAGTACTGAGATGGATCGCAAGACTTCCCTTCATACCATTGACCAACACAAGCATTATAATTATTAAAATTCTGAATTGCTCCAGGTGTTGCTTTTTCTGCATTTTCTGCTATGGTTTTTAAAGCCGAAAAATCCTTGCCAGTTAATTCTGCCAAAATATCTAATTCCTCTTTTGTAGATGCAGCTCCTTTTACATCTGGCGAAAGTTGAAACGCGTAATGCATAAGCTTACTAGCTTCACTTGTATTTCCATCTAAAAAAGCGATGTAACTCGCCAATGTGTAATTGGCAGACTCCATTGGAAACATCTGATTTGCAGTTTTAGCATAACGTTTTGCTGTAGTTAAATCATTCTTTGCTATTGCTGCAAAAGCCTTAAAAATATACCCAAAACTGTTGTCTGAATTGTATTTAATATACTCATCTGCGCCAACATCCATAAGCGCAACATTTTTGGTATCATAACCTTGAGAAAATTTTTCTTGAGCTTTTTGAGCATTTTGAGCTTTTGTAAACAACGACAAAAGCAATAAAAGAATTAAGGAAATATGTTTCATAATTTAGATGTATTAAAGAAAGAGAGTACTTTTTAAGCAAATAGAAGTTTACCAACTAGTATCACAACCACAATCGATTTGACCAGAGGCAGACTTACCAGTTCTTAAGTCGGTTTTGGTATAATCGAATCGCACTCCTTTAGTTGTGTTAAAAAACGTAAAGCTTGTTTTAGCTGCTATTTGCCCATTAACCATCGGCACACTTAGCAAATGTTTTTTACCCATAAGCTGTCCGCCACCTTTACTAACTTTAGCAACGCGAATATCTGTATTATTAGGGTCGTTAATGACATAGAATAGCATCCAGGTAAAACCGCAATCTTTAATCTTACCAATAGCTGCTTTTTGTCCCCAAGTTTGTCCTAAAATTTCATTTGCAATAGGAATACTGTTAAGTTCTCTTCCACGAAGCTTATCTAGACTATATGATTTTCCTGTACCAACAAAATCAAAATTGTTAAAGAAGAAGTTGATGTTTTTGCGACGCTCTTGCTCTTTTAAGTTTTTAGCTTCTAATTCTATTTGGCTTTCTATATCATTTTCGTGGTATGTTTTTATTTGGGCTTCTAAATCTTCTTTTTCAGCAGCAGTTTGCGCCGTTAGAAACACTTCACTTTTACTATTATTCTTCAAATTAGTAACCACTAATTTCTTTGCTTTAAACCCATCAGAAACCACATCAATTATTTCTGGCACGTAATGACTAACATTATTTTCGTAATTGAGACTTCTAGCTATTTCAGGACCTAAATTATGGCTTTGTTTTGTGTTGATGTTGTAGGCTAAAACTTTATCTGGAAGTCCGCTTTTTGTTTTTCTAACAAAATATATATGATCTTGTTTCTGTAAATCGAATTTAACATCTTGATAATCCGTTTTTACCTCATCTATTTTCTGAAGATTACTGAATGTAACATCTTTATATTTATACAAATCATACTTCTTTTTATATTTTACCAACAAGATCTTTTGTCCTGGTATAAGCTCCAAACTTTTCGCCTCCGGAAACCTCTTAGAATGCCATTGCTTAGTATCTACATTCATAAATTGGTATTGTGCCCACAATGGTTTATCAAAATCTAAGCGTCCTTTTTTGTCCTTTTCATATCTCGAAATCACCATACCAACCTCTCTGTCATTCACATAAGTTATGTAACCTCTGTCGTTAGGTATATTTGTGTTACCATCTAAATGTTTATTCTTATCAACCATTGAATACACACCTGAACTTCCACCTCTCTGCATACCAATAATAAGCGCATTATCTCTATCTTCCTCAAAATCGAAATGCCAATAATATATACCATCTTTACTTACAGGTTTTATGAAATTATAAACCTGTTCCATAGTTTCAAGATTCCAAATAGCAATTTGCTTTCCCTCTTCGCTATTTATTGCTAAATACTTACCATCCTGACCAAGATTCCAACCAAAATTATTAAGCTCAGGAAATTTAAAAATAGGTGCTTTAGCATCAATTTGTTCTTGCTCCTTGGCAATTTCAGCTTGCTCTTTTGCTTCTTTAGCGATTATAAGATCTTGTACTTTTTTATACCTTTTTTGAAAATCCTCTAGTGGTAAACTGAATCGAATTTCAGATTTTTTTTCACAGTCACCTACATTATATTGCACAAGTTTATATGGTGTTTGCTCAACTCCTGAAGGTTTTGAATTGTTTAAAACAGCATCAACCTCAACCGAGAAATAATAGTTCTTAGTTTTGAAACTGTTAGCACTAATTGAATTACTACTTATACAATTCTTGAATTTCTCTGGCACTTTTGAGTTAACTAAAGCGGTTTTATATTTCTCAATGGTTTCGTTTTCTATATCATAAATAGCATAGGTATCACCTTGTGTAGCGTAAATGTAATTTCCATTATTTAAGTTTCTATTCTCAGCTAAATCTAGAATAAAATCCTTTTCAGGAAACTTTGAAGTTTTCTGTGTTTTATGGTTAAAAATGTAAATATTTCTATCATCCTCTTTAGTATAAACACTATACAATCCGCTCGGCTTTACAATAAGATCTTTGTAGTTCGCTACTTTAGAATCAATTTCAAACTCGCTTGAAGTATAATTGATGTATAAGCTTTTATCGTTCTTTTTATATTGAATTGGGTTTCCGTTATAATCTAAACCTGAGAACGCATACTTTTTATTATACTGAGCAGGTAATTCAAACTTATTTTTTACGGTATTTAAAGACCAGAACGAGTTATTTTCATTTGAAATAATAACCAATGAAAGGTCTTCAGAAAAAGACGTGATATGCTCGCCATTTGCAAATTTAACCACGTCATCATAAACAAAACCGTGACTTGTAATTTTTTCTCCAGTTGCTAAATCGTAGGTTGTGAGATAATCACCTGTAAAGACTGCTGCTTTTGTTTCACTAGCATTTACTATGACTTGAATCGGTGTATTATCGCTTTGCGATTTCCAAAAATGATTACCTTGTGCATTACAAAAAGAAGCCACTATCATAGTAGCACAAAAAAATAGATATTTCATATAGTAAGATTTGATAGTCAAAACTAAATTAAAATCCTACGTAAAAACATACGATGAATGTCGTATATTTTTTAAAACCTTATAAATAGGCATTATAAAACAAAAAGCGCCACCTTTCGGAAGCGCTCATATTTACAATATATTTTTAACCATCTACAACAAATCGAACTGCTCGAAATGATGGTTTAAATGTTTTCTTTCGAGCAAGTAAGATTCGTAACGATTCAACTCTCCAAACACTAAATTCTTCAATTTAGCATCTGGATTTTCCTTGAAAAACTCGATGTATTTTTTGCGTTGTTCCTTAAACTTCTCAATCGCTGTTTCTAAATCTTGATGCTTTAAATCGTCTAGCGTGTCTTTTTCTAACTGTGGAAATTGAGAGTTTTGTGGAAACTTTCTATAGTTATATAAGCTTGCGTGTACCTTGTCTAAAATCTTTTCTGGTGTGGCAATTTCAAAATCTTGAATTTCTCCAGACGCAATTTTATAAGTGTATTCTAAATGCTCAATCATATGTTGAGGCGTCATAATTCCCCATTTTGGTTTAGTATCTGCTTTTAACTTTGATAAGCATTCGTTGATTTTTTCTTCGGTCATTTCAACAAATGTTTCTTGCTTTTTCTGAACCATTGTTAAGATGGTAGCCACAGCGACCAATGGACTGTCTTTGTCTGTTTTTTGACTTTCTGGTCGGTTTTCAAAATTAGCATCAAACACCTCAACGTGCCATTTTACAATACCACTTGGATGCTCGGTTGATGACACATCTCTATCTACTTTTTCCTTACAGGTTAAACGCACATAAATGGTATCGTTGTGGTATAATGGTCTTAAAAATCGGATAGAATCCAAACCGTAATTTGCTGCTACAGGACCTTTATTAGGATACACAAACAAACCAGCTGCAGCCGAAATTATAAAATAACCGTGAGCTGTTCGTTTTTCAAAAATGCTTCCATCTAAAGAAGTAATATCTGTATGTGCGTAAAAATGGTCCCAAGTTAAATTGGCAAAATTCTGAATATCAGTATCCGTAAGTGTACGCTTATGCGTTTTTAAAGACATTCCTGGTTGAATATCTTCCCAATGGTACTTAAACGGATGGTCTTCAGCTTCCTTATATTTTGCATTTTGCTGATATATGCCAGTGATTTCGGTAATTGTTGATGGTGTCCCTTGAATGGCTGTTCGTTGCAAATAGTGTTTAATACCACGCATTCCACCCATTTCTTCACCACCACCAGCACGTCCTGGACCTCCGTGAACCAAGTAAGGTAACGGCGAACCGTGACCTGTACTTTGTTTTGCCATTTCGCGATTAATCACCAATATTCTTCCGTGATGACTTGCGGCATTTACAACATAATCAGTCGCGATATTATCATTATAAGTTGCAATAGAAGACACTAACGACCCTTTACCCATTTGCGCTAATTGCACAGCTTCGTCCATTGACTTGTATGGCATAATGGTACTTACTGGTCCAAACGCTTCGCGCTCGTGAACAACATTATTCTGGAAAGGATTATCAGTTCTAAATACCACTGGACTGATGAATGCACCTTTATTAGCATCCGCACCAATGGTTTCAATATTATTTAAATTGCCATAAACCATTTCAGCTTCTTTGCTAATATCTGCAATAGAACTTTTAACAGCTTCAACTTGCTGCTTACTTACCAATGCACCCATTCTCACTTCCTTAAGTCTTGGGTCTCCGATGGTAACTTTATCGAGTTCTTTTGCTAATGCAATTTGAACATCTTCAACTAAATTTTCAGGAACAATAATGCGTCGGATGGCTGTACATTTTTGTCCAGCTTTTACGGTCATTTCCTTTCGGACTTCCTTAACAAACAAATTGAATTCTGGTGTTCCAGGAACTGCATCTTCTCCTAAAATAGAAGCGTTAAGCGAATCGGCTTCCATAGTAAAAGGCACCGATTCTTCAATTAATCTTGGATGCGCTTTTAATAAGCGTCCTGTTGCTGCCGAACCTGTAAAGGTTACGACATCTTGAGACTCAACGGTATCTAAAACAGTTTTTACGGTTCCGTTTATGATTTGAAGTGCGCCTTCTGGTAAAATACCTGAATTGATAATTTCTCTCGCTACTGCTTCCGCCAAATAAGATGACGAAGGTGCTGGCAAAACCACTGCTGGCACACCTGCCATCCAGTTAACGGCACATTTTTCTAACATTCCCCAAACCGGAAAATTAAAAGCATTGATATGTACTGCAACACCTTTTTTTGGCACCATAATATGATGCGCCATAAAGCGTCCTCCACGAGATAAATCGATTGGGTCGCCTTCTACGTGAAACGGTTTGTTTGGAAACAATTTTCGTAATGATGCGTTGGCAAACAGATTACCAAAACCACCTTCAATATCTATCCAACTATCTACACGTGTTGCGCCAGTTCTGTAACTTAAATCGTAAAATTGTTCTTTGCGTTTTGTAAGGTAAAGTGCCAATTTTTTAAGCATATTACCTCGTTCTTGAAAGGTCATTTTACGAAGCACTTCGCCTCCTTTTGTGCGTCCGTAGTTAAGAACTTCAGGAATATCTAATCCTTCAACAGCCCAATTTGTGAAGTGTTCGCCTGTTATGGCGTCGTAAATTGGTGCTCCTTCTTCTTTTCCTGTGGTCCAGTTTCCGCAGATATAATGTTCTATTTTTTTCATCTTATTTTATATTTATGTTCATTTTGTCTTGAAACAAAACGAACCAAAAATTCAAGTTGAAATGAGGAATTTTTCAATCTTGTTTTACAGATTGAAAACCTCAAAATGAAATCTAAATTTTTTCCAAGGCTTCAAAAATTTTTAACGCTTTCATTTTGTTATTCTGCATTTCAACGAAACTCACCTGCTGTCTCTATTCTAAATTCTAACAGCGTAGCGGTCTACATTCTAATTTTAATTCACGTTTTCAATCACAGCTGCATAGCCTTGACCCACGCCAATACACATTGTTACCAATGCGTAGCGCTTGTTTTGCTCTTTGAGCTCTAAAGCCGCTGAATAGGCGATTCTGGTGCCTGTAACGCCAAGCGGATGGCCTATTGCGATAGAGCCTCCATTTGGGTTGATTCTTGGATCATTGTCCGCCAATCCCCAAGCTCTGGTACACGCCAATGCTTGCGCTGCAAAGGCTTCGTTGAGCTCTATGATGTCGATATCGTCCATTGTTAATCCAGCTTTTGCCAAAGCTTTGTTGGACGCCTCGACTGGACCGATGCCCATAATTCGAGGTTCTACACCTACGACAGCCGAACTCACGATGCGCGCTAAAGGCTTTAGATTGTATTTTTTTACAGCCTCTTCACTAGCGATAATGGTTGCAGCTGCTCCATCGTTTAATCCTGATGCATTTCCTGCGGTTACGCTTCCGCCTTCTTTTTTAAAGGCTGGTCGTAATTTGGCTAAAATCTCTTTTGACGTTGTTGGTTTTACAAACTCATCTTTTGCAAAAACGATTGGGTCTTTTTTGCGTTGAGGAATTTCGACAGGTAGAATTTCTTTTTCTAATCGCCCGTTTTCTTGTGCTTGTGATGCTTTCATCTGACTCCAGTATGCGAATGCATCTTGGTCTTCTCGTGAAATGTTATATTTCTCGACAAGATTTTCGGCTGTCATTCCCATTCCGTCTGTGCCATACATTTCGTGCATTTTCGGGTTTACAAACCTCCATCCGAATGTAGAATCGTACAGTTTTGAATCGCCTCCAAAAGCGCTTGATGGTTTTGCCATAACGTATGGTCCTCTTGTCATATTCTCAACACCTCCTGAAATGAACACATCGCCATCTCCTGCTTTTATCGCTCTGTTTGCGTGAATAATTGCTGACAAACCTGAACTACATAGTCTGTTTACGGTTTCTCCTGGAACTGTAAATGGTAATCCTGCTAAAAGTGATGCCATTCTAGCGACATTACGATTGTCTTCTCCTGCTTGGTTAGCACAACCCAAAATAACATCGTCGTATGCTTCTTTTGGGATGTTTGGGTTTCGTTTTACTATTTCTTTAATTACTAAAGCTGCTAAATCGTCTGTTCTCACAGCCGATAATGTGCCTTTATAATTTCCTATTGGTGTTCTTATGCCGTCTATTATGTATGCTTCCATATTATTTTGAAATTGAAGCCGAAATCGAAATTGAAGTCGAACTTCTTACTTTTTATTTTTCTCTATTCTTTTTAGATCCTGAATCAAGTTCAGGATGACAAGTCTTTTTTATTCCCAATCTTTTTGAGTGCGATAAACAACACCTTTAAAAAGTGCTACCAGTTCATCTCCTCGTTTTACTTCTACGATATTAAATCCGAGTCTGTTTTTTACGTTTTCTATCACAGATTCTGCCACTAAATAATCTCCTTCATTTAATGCTTCAATATGATTGATGCTGGTTTCTATGGATACAGCAAATTTTCCGTGTGTATTTGCCGCAAAACCAAAAGCGGTATCTGCCAATGCATAACTAATTCCACCGTGTGCTTTTCCCATACTATTAAGCATTTCCTTGCGAACTGTCATTGCCACGCGACAACGACCAATTTCGCATTCTAGGATTTCGATGCCTAACCAAGTGCTGAATGCATCTTGACTTAACATTTTATGTGGAATTTGCTCTCCTTGCATTAAAAGAATGTTTTATTTTCTTTATTCATTTTACGCAACAACGGACTGCAACGGTAACGATCTTCGTGATACTCATTGTACAATTCATCTAATTTTGTTACACACCAATCAATGCCTTTTTCATCTGCCCAGGCTAATAATCCTTTTGGATAGTTAACACCTTTGGTCATAGCGTTGTCTATATCTTCTGCTGATGCGATGTTTAGAAACAAAGCGTCTGCTGCTTCATTAATGAGCATTACTAGAACACGGTCAAAAATGGTTTGAGCTAATTCGCTATCTTCTTTTGGTTCTTGTTTTTCAGCTCCTTCAGAATAATCATAGTAACCTTTTCCTGTTTTTCTTCCTAAATAGCCTGCTTCACTTAAACGCTTTTGTGTGAAACTTGGTTTGTACCTTGGGTCGAAATAAAAGGCTGTAAATACGGTTTCGGTTACGGTGTAATTGACATCATTACCTATAAAATCCATTAACTCGAATGGTCCCATCCTAAAGCCACCAAGCGATTTCAAACTATAATCGATAGTAGCAAAATCGGCAATACCTTCTTCGTAAATTCTTAAGGCTTCGCCGTAAAATGGTCGTGCCACGCGATTCACTATGAAACCAGGAGTATCTTTGGCAACAGCTACTGTTTTCTTCCAACTTTTTATGATTTCAACAGACTTATCTAAAACTTCTTTTGAGGTTTGTACTGCTGGAATGACCTCAACCAACTTCATTAATGGTGCTGGATTGAAAAAATGAATTCCGATGCAACGTCCTGGTTTTTGTAACGATGATGCTATTGAAGCTATTGATAAACTAGATGTGTTAGAAGCGATAATGCAATCCTCCGAAACATAGCTTTCCAATTCTGAAAAGACTTTCTTCTTGATATCAATATTTTCTACGATAGCTTCAATCGTTAGATTTGAATCTGCTAATGCTTTTAGACTATCGACATACGTGATATTTGACTGAATTCTATTTTTTTCTTCAGCATCTATTCGACCTTTTTCGATGAGTCTACTTAATATTTTTTCAAGACTCACTTTAGCTTTGTCTAAAGCCGTTTGGTTGGTATCGTATAATTTTACGGAACAACCAGCTGTGGCCGCTACTTGAGCGATGCCGCCTCCCATTGTTCCTGAACCGATGATTCCTATGTTCATATTTGTTTGTTTTGATGAGACCCTTCGACTGCGCTCAGGGTGACATTCAATTAAAAAGGTAGATTTTTTAAGTCCACATTTCCGCCAGAAATGATGATTCCGACGTTCTTATTTTTAAATTCTTCTTTATTCTTTAAAACAGCAGCAAAAGCTACTGCGCTTGATGGCTCTACAACTATTTTCATTCGTTCCCAAATGAGTTAAATTGCCTCTTTAATTTCATATTCTTCAACTCTGATAATTTTATCAACCAAAGCTTTAATGATTGGAAAATTACGATCGCCTAAATAGGTTTTTAGGCCATCTGCAATGGTATTTGTGCTTTCGTTTTTTTCAACCTTACCTGATTTTAAAGAACGATACGCATCATCGACTTCCATTGGTTCTGCACCCATAATTTTACAATTCGAAGCAAACTGATTAACAGCCAAAGCTGTGCCTGCCAACAGTCCACCACCACCAACTGGTGTGACAATTACATCAATATTAGGCTGCTCTTCTAACAACTCCATTGCTGCTGTTGCATTACCAAAAATAATCTCATCTTGATTAGATGGATGCAAAAATGACGCTTGGGTTTCTTCCTGAATTTTAATAGCTGTGAATTCTCTAGCTTCAGTTGTAGATTCACATTCTATAATTTCGCCAGCATAGGTTTTAACACCATTCTTTTTAGCTTGTGGCGCATTTTCTGGCATAACAATATATGCCTTAACACCAATTTTCTTAGCTGCTAATGAAACAGCTTGAGCAAAATTCCCTGAAGAATGTGTAACAACACCGTTTTGTCTTTCTTCATCGGAAAGCGATAAAATAGCATTTGCTGCACCTCTCATTTTAAAGGCTCCCATTTTCTGAAAGTTTTCGCATTTAAAAAACACATTACAGCCTGCTATTTTATCTAATAATTGTGATGTTAACACAGGTGTTTTGTGAATAAATGGTTTTATTCTTTCGTGGGTTTGTATGAGAAGTTCTTTGTTCATTCAAAAAAAGATTCCTGCCTTCGCAGGAATGACAAAACTTTACTTTCCTTTAAAAATTGGTTTACGTTTTTCTACAAAAGCTGAAACTCCTTCGCTATAATCCTCGGTTTGGGCTGCTTCTATTTGTAATTTTGATTCTAACGCTAACTGCTCCTCTAAATTATTGGTTAAAGATTGATTAAAGGCTTCCTTGATTTTCCCTAAAGCTAATGTTGGCATATTAGCGAGTTTTAAGGCTAATTTATTTACTTCCTCTTCAAAACTTTCTAATGGCAACACCTTGTAAATCATTCCCATTTTTTCTGCTTCATCGGCAGACACTTTATCTCCTAACATCGCTAATGCAGATGCTTTTTGAAAACCTATTAAGCGAGGTAAAAAGAAAGTTCCAGCACTGTCTGGTATTAAACCTATTAAACTAAACGCTTGAATGAAACTGACTTTTTCGTGAGCCACAACGATATCACAAGCCAATGCAATGTTAGCTCCTGCACCAGCTGCCACACCATTTATCGCACCAATGATTGGTTTTTTAATGTTTCTAATTCTAGTGATGATTGGGTTGTAATGCTCTTCTAGAATTTTCTTGAATCCTGGATTTAGTTCCGGACTTGTAACTTCTTTTAAGTCTTGACCTGCACAAAACGCTTTTCCGTTTCCTGTTAAAACAATTGCTCTTACTTCTGGATTGCTTTCGCAGTCATCTAAAACTGATTGAAGTTTTAATGCCATTTCACGGTTGAAGCTGTTAAAAACTTCTGGTCGGTTTAGTGTGATGTAGGCTATGTTGTTTTCTATTTTAAGCTGAATGCTTTCCATATTTTTTTCTTTTATTTTGGATTCCGCATCAAGTGCGGAATGACAAATCACTTCAAACATTTAAAATAATCAAATGGTTCTTGGCAATCGTTGCACTTAAATTGTGCTTTGCAGGCTGTAGAACCAAATTGACTTATCATTTTTGTATTTGTGCTTTCGCATTGCGGACACTTCACTAACTTTTTTCCTTCTAACAACACCGATTTATCAGACTCAGCATCTAATGGTGCTGCGATACCGTAATCTTCGAGAGCTTTTCTTCCTCTTGGTGTAATCCAATCGGTTGTCCAAGCTGGATGCAAAATCAAATCTACTTCAGCTTTATAACCTGCTTTTTGCATTGCGCGTTTGATATCGTCTCCGATAACATCCATTGCAGGACAGCCACTGTAAGTTGGTGTGATTTCGATTTTTACAATATCATTTTCGATAACAGCAGAACGCACAACACCCATATCCATAATGGATAACACTGGGATTTCTGGGTCTGAAATAGACTCCAGAACCTTTACCAGTTTTGGATTGATATGTTGCTCTGTTGTTGTCATATTTTAAAAGAGATTCCTGCCTTCGCAGGAATTTGTTACCATTCCATATTTGGATAGGTGCGTTGCATATATTGTAAATCGGCTAGCAAGTAACCCATATGTTCGGTATGAATGCCTTGCTTTCCGCCTTTTTGAAAATATTTGCTTTCTGGAACGCTTAACGTTGCTTCTTCTAAAACTGCATTTACTTCTTCGTAATAAGCATCTTTTAATTTAGTAACATCTACTCCAACGCCTTCAGCAACCATAACTTTATCAGCTTCGGTTTGATGAAATAATTCATCGGTATACGTCCATAAATCATTTATTGCTGTTTGAATACGACTATGGCTTTCTTCCGTTCCGTCTCCTAATCGCTTGATCCAATCGGATGAGAAACGCTTGTGGTAACTCCCTTCTTTGATAGATTTTTTTGCAATTGCAGACAGATTTAAATCGGTACTTTTTTCTAATTCGGTTAGCATTAAAAAATGATATACATCGAATAAGAATTGTCTTGCCATTGTGTACCCGAAATCGGTATTTGGCTGTTCTACCAATAAAACATTGAAGTATTCGCGTTCTTTACGAAGCATCGCGATATCATCTTCTGTTCTGCCGTCTCCAGCAATCTTCGCTGCATATTGATAATAACTACGTACTTGCCCTAATAAATCTAACGACATATTGGTGCACGCGATATCTGTTTCTAAACTTGGTCCGTGACCGCAAAGCTCTCCTAATCTCTGACCGAGAATTAGGCTGTTGTCTGCGATACCTAGGATGTAGTTGTATAGGTTTTTCATACAAAATCGAAACTGAAATCGAAATTGAAATCGATTTAGCTATATTTTTTTATTAGTGTTACTACTATTCTAATGAGCTCATCATTTTCTCTTACAATTTGCTCAACATTATCTCTAATTAACAAATCAGATTTTAATTGAATGTTAATGTTACGCTGTGATTCTCTTAACTCTTTAAGTGTTAACCTAAGTTTATTGACCTTATCCTTATTTGTACCTGCTCCCTCAAACTCTCCAAAATTAAGCGCAGAAGAACAGGCTGACCGAATAAGTTGCTTAGCTAGATAATCGCCTGCATATGAAATAGGTTTATTACTGAAAACTAAAACTATTGAAGCTGCAAAATTTTCGAATCGACTATCTAAATTGTAGTTACTCATAAAATCTATACTATTTATGTTTTTCTAATTCTTCGAATTTGGCTTCAACTTCATTTTCGTTTTCATCCTACATATGTTTTACATCGTCTGGTAAATCATAAAATGTTGGATGACGATACACCTTGTCTTGTGCTGGTTCAAATAATTCGCCATTATGCTCTGGGTTTGATGCTGTAATATGCTTACTTTCTACAACCCAAATACTTACGCCTTCGTTACGTCTTGTGTAAACGTCCCTTGCATTTTCTAAAGCCATTTCTGCATCTGCTGCGTGAAGACTTCCGAAATGACGATGTTCTAATCCGTTTTTACTTCTTACGAAAACCTCCCAAAGTGGCCAGTTCTTTTTATTAGACATTAGATATTAGATATTAGATGTTAGACCTTATCAGAGTACTTTTCTCATTTCTCGAGTCTAACCTTCTGATTATACTACTTGTTTGTTTTTTCTTTCTTGTTGTTTTTCTGCGTGAGCCATTGCTGCGTCTCTAACCCATTCGCCACGTTCCCAAGCACCAACTCTTGCTTTCATTCTTGCTTTGTTCATTGGTCCGTGACCTTTTACAACTTGCCAGAATTCTTCCCAATCAATTTCTCCGAAATCATAACTCTGACGCTCTTCATTCCATTTTAAATCTGGGTCTGGAATTGTTAATCCTAAAATATCAGCTTGTGGCACGGTTTGATCAATAAACTGCTGACGTAACTCGTCATTGGTTTTTCTCTTCAATTTCCATTTCATTGATTGTTCGGTATGAACTGACATATCATCAGTTGGACCTAACATCATTAAACTTGGCCACCACCAACGGTTAAGTGCATCTTGCGCCATTTCTTTTTGTTCTGGTGTTCCATTACAAAGCTTTAGCATAATTTCGTAACCTTGACGCTGGTGAAAACTTTCTTCTTTACACACGCGTACCATTGCTCTTGCATAAGGTCCGAAAGAGGTGCTGCAAAGTGGCACTTGATTGATAATGGCTGCACCATCTACCAACCAACCGATAGCTCCCATATCTGCCCAAGTTACTGTTGGGTAATTGAATATGGAAGAATATTTTGCTTTACCCGAATGCAATTGCTCATATAACTCGTCTCGCGAGATTCCTAATGTTTCGCAAGCACTATATAGGTATAATCCGTGACCTGCTTCGTCTTGCACTTTTGCCAATAAGGCTACTTTACGACGTAAGGATGGTGCACGAGTAATCCAGTTACCTTCTGGTAACATTCCTACAATTTCGGAATGTGCGTGCTGACTGATTTGCCTAATATGCGTTTGACGATATTTTTCTGGCATCCAGTCTTTCGGTTCAATTTTTTCGTCGCGAGCGATACGCGCTTCAAATTGCTCTTCCAGGTTTTTTATTTGTTCTTCACTCATAATTTAGTATTTAGTGAATAGTTTTTAATGTTTAGTGGATTCCGCATCAAGTGCGGAATGACAAATTCTATTTACACGTCGAAATCGACCACCACTTTTTTAGTAGTTGGAACAGCTTGACAGCTTAACACATAGTTTTGTGCGACTTCATCTTCTTCTAGTGCGTAGTTGATTTTCATTTCAACTTCGCCTTCCATTACTTGGCACTTACAGGTACTGCAAACGCCTCCTTTGCAAGCAAATGGCAAATCTGCTCCAGCTGTTAGTGCTCCATCTAAAATATTATCATCGTCTTGCTGCATTGTGAAACGGAATTCTTTTCCGCCATCAATAATAACAACTTCGACACCATCAATTTTTTGTTCTGATAAACGCTCAACACGTTTTTTATCTTCTTCGGTTAGGCCTTTCACAAATAATTCGAAATGAATTAAATCTTTTGGTAAACCGGCTTCAGCCAGATAATTACTCACGTAATTGACCATATCTTCTGGTCCGCATAAAAACACTTCGCTTGTATCTGGAATATCAATAAATGTTTTGGTGAGCACTTTCATTTTTTCATCATCAAAACGACCATTGAACAACTCAATATCTCGCTTTTCTTTGGTTAGGAAATAATAGATTTCCAAACGACCGAAATAGGTATTTCTTAATTGCTCTAACTCTTCCTTAAAGATAATGGATTTTGCTGTTCTGTTGACATAAAACAACTTACAAGTTGAGTTCGGCTCTGCTGCCAAATGCGCTTTAATCATTGAAAGAATTGGCGTAACACCACTTCCTGCTGCAAAAAACAAGTAGTTTTTAGCATTGTCTGCATTACAATCTACGCCAAATGTTCCGCTAGGTGCCATAACATCTAGCTCGTCTCCTGCTTTTAATGTACTATTGACAAAGGTTGAGAATTTTCCTCCTGGAATTTCTTTGACTGCCACTTTCCACTCGTTATCAAACGGACTAGAACATAGCGAATATGAGCGACGTACATCTTCGCCATTAATTAATGCCTTAAGCGTTAAATGTTGCCCTTGCGAGAATTTAAATTCGTCTTGTAACACTTCAGGAATATCAAAAGTTACAACTGATGTATCTTTTGTTTCCTTGTAAATATCTTTTATTCTTAATTTATGAAAATCTGCCATAAGCCCCTTCTGTCCTTCGGACATCTTCCCCAAAAGGGAAGAATTTATTTTATCTTTAATTAAGGTCTGTTTTACACAATCACCCGAAAACGATTTCGAGTCCTGATCTTAAAACTAACACTTGTTAGTTTACTTGACAAATTTACAAAAATTAATCGATTTTTTTGTTAATACCATTAATTAACACTTCGCTTAATTGTTGAGACAACTCTTCAGGGTTTAAGTCTTCTTTTTTAGGAATCCAGAGATATAAAGAGCGTAAGGTTGATAAAATTGAAAAGAGCATCACTTCAATATTACCATTTATGATCTCGTTATTTTTAACACCTTGTTGAAGAACATTTCTAAACTCATCTTCATAATTAGAACGTAGTTGCAAGTAATACTCCAACTTTTCTTCAAGATGCATCCAATCGTTATTAAGAGAAGCCATACCATAAGTGTTTTTAGACGTTATATTGACATGTAATTCTACAACATCTTTTAGCTTATCTATATTTGATTTATTTGATTTTTGAATTTCCTGCAATCCAGAAGTAAACTCTTCGGCTAAAGAAATTATAATCTCCTTAAGAATTTCTTGTTTAGAGTTTATATGGTTGTAAAGACTCGCTGCTTTCATGCCCATTTCTGTAGCCAAATCTCGCATAGTAACAGCGCTGTATCCTTTTTCTTTAAATAGTTTAGCTGCAGTTTTTATGATTTCGTCTTTACGAGTTTCGTTTTTCAATTTCAAAAGTTAATATTTAACCGTAAATTTATACAAAAAGAAAAACTATGGGATTTTTGGATTTTATTTTTGGCGCAAAAAAAAGACAAGTTGACTTTTACATGAAGAATGGTGCCGAAATACTAGACGTGAGAACGCAACGTGAATGGGACAATGGTCATATTGAAGGCTCCAGACACATACCTTTAGACGACTTAAAAAATCATGTTGACGAATTAAAAGCATTAAACAAACCTCTTGTTGTTTGTTGCGAAAGTGGAGTTCGTTCTGCTAAGGCAGCAAAATTTTTAAACCTCAATAACATTGACGCTACAAATGGAGGTGGTTGGGTTTCTTTGAAAAGCAAGCTATAATTTAAGATTATTGAAGACTTCTAAACTTTCAATTGGCGTTTGATTGTACTCTAAAGTCCAACCTAAAGAGTTAGTTAAGATATAAAACTTTGAAAGTTCACTGAGCAATCTGTTTTGTGCATTAGATTTTAAATCGGAAGCTTCAATTTTCTTCATTAATTGCTGCTTAACCGTTTTTTTGATTTCGTTATAGTCTTTTGCTTCAAATGGATTAAGGTAATCAGCTTGTATATCGTAGTATTCGAAATCTGGGTTAATTTTTATTTCTTCTTTTGGGATAGTTAATATTTGAAGTGTTTTTGAAGTTTCGTCAATATTATATTCAATTTTAGACAAATCGTAAGCTATAGTTACATCAGCATTTACAACTACCAAAGCTTTTTTTTCAACCTCAATTAAATCGCCAAACATACGCTTGGAATTTTCATATGAGAAGACTTCGCTAAAATGACCTTCGGTCACCACCAGTTTACTGACGTTTTTTAACTGCTCTTGTATTAAAGCTGAATTTTCCTTTAGGATTATTTGCGCTTCTTTTTTATCACCACAATACTTAAAGGTAAAAAGAACAATAAGCGTGATTATGACTCCAAATAAAATTTTTCTCATACCTCTAAAATACAAAAAAGCACTGGTTGCTTCGACATTGAAGCCTAACCAATGCTTTAAATACCTTAATAGATTAATAGCATTACAAACATAACTATTAACTTATTTTCTTAAGTTATAAAAAGATTAAAGTAGTATTAAATTTACTTTTTAAGTTCTAATTTTTCAGCAAAATAATCACAAAAATCTTTCATTGTAGCTGTCATTTTTTCGTCTTGAGTTGCTCTGTTAAAAGTATCACTCATAGCAACTAAGGTTTGATGAAAAAAGACTTTCATCTCATCAACAGGCATGTCTTTTGTCCATAAATCAATTCTTAGTGTTTCTTGAGCTTTACTATCCCAAACCGATAGCAACATTGCTTTTGCCTCTTCGTTTTCAACACCTCCATCCTTAGCAGTCCATCGTAGCGTTTCTGGAATGTGATTTTCGTCTAATTCAACACTTAACTCTATAGTTGATTTTTTATTTTCACTCATTATCTGTTCGGTTTATATTTTGCGTTATTAAAAATTTCAACTGCATCTTTTTGCAGCATATCCATGAAGTCATCGTCATTATTCTCCATGTAGGATTTTACAATTTGCCAACCTATAAATTGCCCTAATTTACCAGGAGATTCCGTATCTAGTTCTAGATAAAACTTTGTAAAAGGCGCTGGAGCAGTAAATCTTGCAGGCAAGCTAGAATCGGTATTATACAATAATTCCTTTGAAATAAAATACCTCCAAATTTGGTCTTCATTAGAAATTGCCCACTCTAGCTGCTCTTGGGTGTAACCAATTTTTTCAGCATCAGTTTTAAACGGAATTATCTTATCCATAAAATACAATGTCTTACCAAAATAAATCATTTCGTCTAGTAAGGTTTTTCTTTGTGATTGATAAATATACCTTTCAGCATAAGCAGCAGCCAAATCTGGTGTGATTTGAGAGGGCTTCATGTTTTCTGAAATGTATTTTGGAATTCCACCATAAAATTCGTGGTCAGCACCCAAATAAGTATCAAGAGCCACCAGAGCGATTGTGTCAGTTACATACACTTTGTCTCTATACCTTACATAATCAGAAAAAGTTACCACTCTTGGCGCTGAAAATGTTTTGTCGTAATACTTTAAATGCTGAAATAGCTTTTTGATTTCGTGTTCCTGAGGCGCAAAATTATTGAACACTTTATCAATCTCAACAAACAACTGCTGTTGTAAAGTATCAGACATTCTATGTGTTAAGACTGAATCGTTTTCGGTTTTTGAAAACATAAACGGGAAAGCCGCTTTTAACTTAGGTAAGTCTTCGGGTTTTGAACTAGCAAACGCTTTATCAAATCGCTCTACAACAACATCAATATCTATAGCAGCAATTTCTTTTTTAACTTTGCTTTCATCTGCACATGAAAACACTAATGCAAAACCCACAAAAAGTAAAATCAATTTCTTCATAAAAACTTAAACCTTGTTTATTTTTATTACTAATGCGATTAGTTTATTTTTGTTTGCAAAGGTACTATTCTTAGAATTAAATCGTATACAAAATGCAAACAGAAAAAGTTGTCACTCACATTGTAAATTGGTTAAAGGATTATGCAACAAACGCAAAAGTAAATGGATTTGTTGTAGGTGTTTCTGGCGGAATTGATTCTGCAGTAACTTCTACGCTATGCGCAAAAACAGGATTAGATGTTTTGTGTATAGAAATGCCTATTCACCAAGCGCAAAGCCATGTAACTCGCGCACAAGAACACATAGCACAACTAAAACAACGTTTTTCTAATGTAAAAGACACCAGAGTAGATCTTACTCCTGTATTTGAAGAGTTTAAGACCGAAGTTTCTCTTGAAGGCAAACAAGCTACAGTTGACATGGCATTAGCAAACACCAGAGCTCGTTTAAGAATGACTACTTTATATTACCATGCTGGACTTTTAGGACTTTTGGTAGCAGGAACTGGAAATAAAGTTGAAGATTTTGGTGTTGGCTTTTACACTAAGTATGGTGATGGAGGTGTTGATTTAAGCCCAATTGCTGATTTAATGAAATCGGAAGTTTATAAACTAGGGGAATTATTACAAGTACCTGAATCTATAATGAATGCAGCTCCTAGCGACGGACTTTTTGGTGATGCTAGAAGTGATGAAGATCAAATAGGAGCTTCTTATCCAGAACTAGAGTGGGCAATGCAAATGAAAGACGAAGGAAAAACAATTGCTGATTTTGAAGGTCGTGAGCAAAAAGTATTTGAAATATTTATGAGATTTAACTCTTCGAATATGCATAAAATGACACCGATTCCTGTTTGCGAAATTCCTAAAAATTTAAAATAATTTTTAATGATTTAACTCTAAAAATGTTAAAGTTGTTAATTTTTTCCTTATTTTTATATCATAAATCTCCCCTTATAGAGCTTAACCATCTTTAGTTCTAACACGAATTTATAATTCAACTCATTATGATAAAGGTATTAGTTGTAGACAATCATCCTATTATTAGAACTGGCTTAAAATTACTTTTTGAGCACAGTCATGAGATTGATGTTATTGGTGGTGTTGGAAGTGGAATCGAGATTTTTGAATTTGTAAGACGCTATCCTGTTGACGTTATTATTTCAGAAATTGACCTTCCTGAGCTTAATGGTATAACTGCGTTACGCGCCATAAAAAAAGAGCATCAAAACCTTAAGGTAATAATGTACAGTCATCATCCTGAAGAAATTTACGCTATAAGCGTACTTAAAGCAGGCGCATCGGCTTATGTATCTAAAACAGTAGATACTGACACTCTTAAAGAAGCCATTATTAAAGTTCACCAAGGCGATATTTATCTTAGCAATAACATGTCTAAACATCTTACATTTGATGAGGCAAAAAAAACTACAAGTAGGCTCTATAAACGTTTATCTACAAGAGAAGTGGAAGTTTTAAAATTATTATCATCAGGTAAAAAGAATAAGGAAATTGCAATGGAGCTTGATATTAACGAAAAAACTGTTAGCACATACAAAGCTCGTCTTTTTAAAAAATTGAAAGTCACCAATCTTGTAGACCTGATTCATCAGGCAAAACATTTAGAGCTTACTTAAATTTTACCACCTACTACTTTACCAAGTTTTCTGGATAGTAGCATTTTTAACCCTAAATAATCTCTAACATCTTCTAGTACACCTTTTACATTGACATCTTCTCGCAATGTATCGTTTTTATATTCAGCTACTTTTTTATCAATTAAATAACAACGTAAACTCAAAATGGTTTGACTGACCAATTGCGCAATAGTTTCATTTTTGTCTTTAGGTACAATATGGTTTCTTTCCCAATCATGAAGATTGTAACGCTCGTCGTTCATTAAAATAGTTGTGACTTCACTAGCCATATCCTGACTAAGTTTACTCACAAAATCGCGTGTTGAAAAGTCTTGGTTTTGATGTAAATTATCAATTAAAGTATAGTACAGACTTTTAAAGTTTGGGTTAGTAAACTGCATTTCGTCTTCCTGCAAATCGAGGTAAATTTTCTCAAATACTTTACTAGTATTAATTACAGGTTCTAGCTTTAACTCATTGGTATTTTCATCTTCCTTTAATACCAAATCTTCAAAATCTTCGGTTTCATTACCATACAAAAGTAGAATTTCAATAATCTTACGTTCTAGCTCATATTGAATATCAATTTTTTGTTTGGGTTGTTCTTGTCTTACAACCTCAAAAGCTTTTTGTTCCTTTTTAAAATCTTTATTGGCTTGCTGATGTTCTTTTTTACTTATTTGCGCCAAAGTACTAAACAGTACATTTTCGCTAATATCCATAATTCTTGAACACTCCTGAACATAAACTTCTCGCTTAATACTATCAGGAATTTTAGAAATACTATTTACAATATCTCTAATGGTTTCAGCTTTTTTTATTGGATCATTTTTAGCTTCTTCAACTAAAATAGAGGCTTTAAACTGAATGAAGTCTTTAGCGTTTTCATTTAAAAAGATGTTGAGCTCTTCATAAGTATTTTGCTTTGCAAAACTATCAGGATCTTCACCATTAGGAAATGTGCAAACCCTTACATTCATTCCTTGTTCAAGGATTAAATCGATACCTCGAAGCGATGCTCTTACACCTGCTGCATCACCATCAAAAAGCACAGTTATGTTTTTGGTTAATCGGTTTATAAGCCTTATTTGCTCTGGTGTTAACGCAGTACCAGAAGAAGCCACTACATTTTTTATTCCTGTTTGGTGAAATTGAATAACATCAGTGTAACCTTCAACCAAAAAGCAATTATCTTCTTTAGCAATACTTTGTTTTGCATGATACAAACCATACAACACTTTACTCTTATGATATATGGTACTCTCTGGCGAGTTTAGGTATTTTGCAGCTTTTTTATCGTTAGTTAGTATTCTACCTCCAAACCCTAAAACACGACCACTCATGCTATGTATAGGAAACATCACACGACCTTTAAAACGGTCAAAAGTTTTATTGTCCTTTACAATGGTAAGTCCTGTTTTTTCGAGGAATTCCATTTGATAGCCTTTTTTTACAGCCTCATCAGTAAAGGCTTGCCACTCATCTGGTGAGTATCCTAATTGAAACTTTTTAATGGTTTCGTTGGTAAATCCACGTTCTTTAAAATAGCTTAATCCAATGGCTTGACCTTGGTCTGTTTTAAACATGACTTTTTGAAAATAGTCATTTGCAAACTCGCTAACCAAATACATGCTTTCACGTTCGTTGGCTTCTTCTTTTTGCTCATTGGTTTGTTCGGTTTCTTCAACGTCAATATTATACTTTTTTGCTAAGTATTTTATAGCCTCAGGATAAGTGAAATGCTCGTGCTCCATCAAAAACGTTACCACATTACCACCTTTACCACTACTAAAATCTTTCCAGATCTGTTTTACAGGTGACACCATAAAGCTAGGTGTACGCTCGTCACTAAAAGGACTCAACCCTTTAAAGTTAGTGCCTGATTTTTTTAAGGTTACAAAATCACCAATAACCTCCTCTACACGAGCGGTTTCAAAGACATGTTCTATGGTAGATTTTGATATCAACGTTGAAAAAAATTTGCAGACTGTAAATGTACTATAAAACTCCTTGTCTAAAAAATTTAAGCTGAGAGTAAAAACTTGAC
>NZ_JBNWKB010000017.1:0-78194 GCF_050509525.1 Gaetbulibacter sp. PBL-D1
TATCGGTTAAGCGGGTGCAAATATAAAACCCTTTTTTTTATCCCACAATCTTTTTTGATTTTTTTTTGAAAATTTTTTCGAAACAATTCAAAACCCTTTTCTTAATCAGTATTTCTTGTGAACTTTTAGCCTCAACGTTCCCGTTTTTAGCGGCTGCAAATATACAACCTATTTTTTCTTTATCGCAAACTTTTTTTTACTTTTTTTTAATGTTTTTCTCGAAAAATTTCGCCCAACCTATAAACCAATACTTTACATATAATATTATTATCATTTATACTTCCTGAAAAACTACATTAAACTAAAATACACACTTTAAACACATATATACATAAACTTAAAACACACAAAATAACTCTACACTATTAATCACTATTAACTATATGTATATAAAGTTCACACTACATATACGTACTATAGATTAGCCTGCCTTTAAACGCTAATCATACATATCTATCCTTAATAAATAAAGATGTAAAAATTTATACATTATATATTATTGTATGAATGTAATTAACCTATTATCTTTGCATTCTTATTTTCATATATATAATATAATGGTAAACATCACATTGCCTGATGGCAGTATAAAATCGTTTGAGGGAGCTACTACTCCAATAGAAGTCGCTAAAAGTATTAGTGAAGGGTTAGCTAGAAATGTTATTTCTGCAAAGTTTAATGATACTACGGTAGAAACAACAACTCCTATAACGACTGATGGATCATTGGTTTTATACACTTGGAATGACGATGAAGGTAAAAAAGCTTTCTGGCATTCTTCGGCTCATATATTAGCACAAGCAATTGAAGAGTTGTATCCTAGTGTAAAGTTATGGGTTGGTCCTGCTATTGATAATGGTTTTTATTATGATATAGATTTAGGAGATGATGTGATTTCTGACAAAGACTTTAAGCGTATAGAGGACAAGATGCTGGAGATTGCAAGAGGTAAGCATGATTTTAAAATGCGTTCAGTATCAAAAGACGAAGCATTATCTTATTATAAAGGTAAAAATGACTATAAAGTTGATTTGATAGAAAATCTTGAAGATGGTACTATCACATTTTGTGATCATGACTCATTTACTGACTTATGCCGAGGAGGGCATATACCAAACACTGGAATTGTTAAAGCTGTTAAAATATTGAGTGTAGCTGGAGCCTATTGGAAAGGTGATGAAAACAATAAACAGTTAACACGTGTTTATGGTATTTCATTTCCGAAGCAAAAAGAGTTAACTGAATATTTGCAACTACTAGAAGAAGCTAAAAAACGTGACCATAGAAAACTCGGTAAAGAACTTGAATTGTTTACTTTCTCACAAAAGGTAGGTCAAGGTCTTCCACTTTGGTTACCTAAAGGAGCTGCTTTACGTGAGCGCTTAGAAAACTTCTTAAAAGTTGCTCAGAAAAAAGCAGGATACGAAATGGTTGTAACACCTCACATTGGCCAAAAGGAGCTATACGTTACTTCTGGTCACTATGCTAAATACGGAGAAGATAGTTTTCAACCAATTCATACGCCAAAAGAAGGTGAAGAATTTTTACTAAAACCTATGAACTGTCCTCACCATTGCGAAATTTACAATAACTCTCAATGGTCTTATAAAGATTTACCAAAACGTTATGCTGAATTTGGTACTGTATATAGATATGAACAAAGTGGTGAGTTACATGGATTAACTCGTGTAAGAGGTTTTACTCAAGATGATGCTCACCTATTTTGTACTCCAGAGCAATTAGACAAAGAGTTTAAAGACGTTATCGACTTAGTGCTTTATGTTTTTGGCTCATTAGGTTTTGATAACTTTACCGCTCAAGTATCTGTAAGGGATCCTGAAAATCCCGACAAATACATTGGTGATGTAGCTAACTGGGAAAAAGCTGAACAAGCAATTATTAACGCAGCAAGTGACAAAGGTCTAAATTATGTAATTGAAACTGGTGAAGCTGCCTTTTATGGTCCTAAACTTGACTTTATGGTTAAAGATGCATTGGGCAGACAATGGCAATTAGGAACTATACAAGTAGATTATAATTTACCTGAGCGTTTTGATTTAACATATAGAGGAAGTGATAATGAACTTCACAGACCTGTTATGATACATCGTGCACCTTTTGGCAGCATGGAAAGATTTATAGCTATTTTGCTAGAACATACAGGAGGAAATTTCCCACTTTGGTTAATGCCAGAACAAGTAATTGTCTTATCAATTAGTGAGAAATATGAAAAATACGCCAAAAAAGTTTTAAATTTGTTAGAAAATAACGAAATTCGCGCCCTAATTGACAATAGGAATGAGACTATGGGTAAAAAAATTCGGGAAGCCGAAATGAAAAAAATCCCATTCATGATTATTGTCGGTGAGAATGAAGAATCAGAAAACAAAGTTTCTGTGCGTCAACATGGTGGAGAAGATCTTGGCATGATTACTGTACAAGAATTTTCGAATATTGTTGACCAAGAGATAAAAAAATCTTTGAAACAGTTTTAAAAAATTAAGTTTAATCAAAATTATATAGCCATAGCAATACGTAGAAACAGAAACAACTCTAGAAGAGTTGAAAAAGAAGATCAACACAGAATTAATTCAAAAATTAGAGCCGAAAAAGTACGAGTAGTCGGTGATAATGTTGAAGTAGGAATTTATACAACTAAGCAAGCTCTTGCCATTGCTGATGAGCAAGGTTTGGATCTTGTTGAGATTTCTCCAAAAGCTGATCCTCCAGTATGTAAGGTTATGGATTATAAGAAGTTTCTTTATGAACAAAAGAAACGAGATAAAGCCTTAAAAGCAAAAGCTTCTAAAGTTGTAGTTAAAGAAATTCGTTTTGGCCCTCAAACTGATGACCATGATTATAACTTCAAAAAGAAGCATGCCGAAAAGTTTTTAAAAGATGGAGCAAAATTGAAAGCTTTTGTGTTTTTCAAAGGACGTTCTATCGTATTTAAAGAGCAAGGACATATTTTACTACTTAGGTTAGCTCAAGACCTCGAAGAATTTGGAAAAGTAGAGCAAATGCCAAAATTAGAAGGTAAAAGAATGACCATGTTTATTGCTCCAAAAAAATAAAATAAGTGCTGAGAAACTCTCAGCTAAAAATAATAAGCGAAACGTAAATTAAAACTAGGAGAAAATGCCTAAAATGAAAACTAAATCAAGTGCTAAGAAACGTTTTAAACTAACTGGCACTGGTAAGATCAAAAGAAAGCACGCTTTTAAAAGTCACATCTTGACTAAAAAATCTAAAAAGCGTAAGCTTGCTTTGACTCATGATACATTAGTACATAAGTCAGACGAAGACAACATTAAAACAATGTTACGTTTAAAGTAATAACGTTTTAATCGGTTAAAATAATTTATAAACCCTGGAGTTAGGCAAAACAATTTAGCAAGTACCAATTAAGGTCGCCTACTACAAAAAACAAATTTAAGAAATGCCAAGATCAGTAAATTCAGTAGCTAAAAGAGCCAGAAGAAAAAAGGTTCTTAAGCAAGCAAAAGGTTACTTTGGAAGACGTAAAAACGTTTGGACAGTAGCTAAAAACGCGGTTGACAAAGCGATGCAATACTCGTACAGAGACCGTAGAAACAAAAAAAGAACGTTTCGTGCGTTATGGATTCAACGTATTAACGCTGGAGCTAGACAACACGGAATGTCATATTCAAAGTTTATGGGTAAATTAAAAGCTAACAATATCGAATTGAACCGTAAAGTTCTTGCAGATTTAGCTATGAACAATCCAGAAGCTTTTGAAGCAATAGTAAACAAAGTAAAATAAGGCGTTCGCCTAAATAATAACAACAATTCGCTTATAAAAATCCGATTCATTATGAATCGGATTTTTTGTTTTTAACATAGTTATACTTTTATCACTCAAGTGAAAATCGATAATAAACCTTATCTTACACCTTTATTATAATTTACAATCAAGATGAATAAAATTAATCTAATCTCCTCCCTCATTTTATTAATAACACTTAGCGTTTTTGGTCAAGAAACAAAAAAAGACAGTGTTTGGAATGTTTCAAATCCCCAAGGAAATTGGGATTTTAAAGACATAAAACTATCTACCAACGAAGGTACATGGATGAATATTGATGTTAGTCCTGATGGAAAACTTATTGTTTTTGATATGTTAGGCGACATCTATAAAATAGATATCAATGGTGGAAAAGCAACAGTTTTAAGAGAAGGTTTAGCTTTTGAGATACAGCCTAGATTTAGTCCTGATGGAAAATCAATTTCATTTACTAGCGATGCTGGTGGCGGTGACAATATTTGGGTTATGGATTTGGATGGCAATAATGCTAAACAAGTCACTAATGAAAATTTCAGACTTCTTAATAATGCAATTTGGACACCTGATAGCAATTATCTTATTGCCAGAAAACACTTTACTTCTACACGATCTGCAGGTGCTGGTGAGTTATGGATGTATCATAAAACTGGTGGTAAAGGTTTACAATTAACAACGAGAAAAAATGACCAACAAGATGTAAATGAACCTAGCATTTCAAGCGATGGCAAGTATTTATATTATAGTGAAGACGTATATCCTGGAGGTTTTTTTCAATACAACAAAGACCCCAATAGCCAAATTTATGTCATAAACAGATATAATATGAAAACAGGCGAAATTGATAGAATTACAGGAGGTCCTGGTGGTGCAGCGCGTCCACAAGTATCAAGAGATGGAAAAAAACTCGCTTTTATAAAACGTGTACGTGAAAAATCGGTACTATTTATACATGATTTAGAAACCAATGAAGAATGGCCTCTTTATGACAAGCTAAACAAAGACCAACAAGAAGCTTGGGCTATTTTTGGTGTATACCCAAATTTTAACTGGATGCCAAACAACCAAGACATTGTGTTTTGGTCTGGTGGAAAAATAAACCGAATAAATATCAATTCCTTGGAAGTTACTAATATTCCTTTTCAGGTTGATGCTACACTAAAAATCGCTAAAGCTGTTGAGTTTGATACTCCTGCGTCTCCTGATACTTTTGAAGCCAAAGTAATACGACATGCCGTAACATCTCCTGATGGAAAACATTTAGTGTTTAACGCATTAGGTTATTTATGGTCTCAAAAATTACCTAACGGAACTCCAAAACGTTTAACTAAAGGAACTGATTTTGAGTTTGAACCTAACTTTTCTCCTAACGGAAAAGACATCGTTTATGTAACATGGAATGATGAAAACCTTGGTTCAATATATAAAGTGTCCGCTTCGGGAGGAACTCCTACAAAGCTTATAAATGAAAAAGGAATTTACAGAAATCCTTCTTATTCACATAATGGACAAAATATTGTTTACCGAAAAGAAGGTGGAAATAATGAACAAGGAAGAACTTTTGATAAAAATCCTGGTCTTTATGTAATGAACTCTAATGGTTCAAATATAAAATTTGTAACAAAAGAAGGCGATTTTCCTAGTTTTAATGCTGATGATTCACGAATTATTTACCAAAAAGGAGGACAATATTTTGGTGACTTAACCAAAGAACTTAAGAGTGTTAATCTTGATGGTTTTGACGAGAAAATTCTTGTAAAATCAAAACATGGTAATAGATTAGTACCAAGTCCTGATAGCAAATGGATAGCATTTGTGCATCTTCATAAAGTATATATTGCTCCAATGCCGCAATCTGGTCATACACTTGATATGACTGATAAAACAAAATTTGTTCCTGTAACACAACTTTCAAAAGATGCTGGTATAAACCTTCATTGGTCCTCTGATAGTAAGCAATTGCATTGGACACTTGGTAATATGTATTATTCAACTGAAGTTTCAGAAGATGTTGAACTTGTTGAGAACGGAACTAAAATTAATATCGAAGTAAAAACCGATAAACCTAATGGAACTATTGCTTTTAAAGGTGCTCGAATAATCACAATGGAAGGTGATGAAGTTATTGAAAACGGTACTATTGTTATTACTGAAAATAAAATAGTAGCTATTGGTAAAAGCGATGCTGTTACCATTCCTTCTAACGCAAAAGTATATGATGTTACAGGAAAAACTATAATGCCTGGAATGGTTGATGCTCATGCGCATATTGGCGGTTTCCGTTACGGACTTACAACTCAAAAGCACTGGCAATTTTATGCAAATCTAGCATTTGGAGTTACAACAGCTCATGATCCTTCTGCAAATTCTGAAACAGTTTTTGCTTTATCAGAGTTACAAAAAAATGGAACTTTAGTTGGTCCTCGCCTCTACTCTACAGGTTTTATTCTATATGGAGCTGATGGTGATTTTAAAGCTGTAATTAATAATCTTGAAGATGCACGTTCGTCAGTAAGACGTACTAAAGCTTTTGGTGCTTTATCGGTTAAGAGTTATAATCAACCAAGAAGAGACCAACGTCAACAAGTATTACAAGCAGCTAGAGAAGAAGGTATTTTTGTGGTTCCTGAAGGTGGTTCAAACTTTTATCATAACATGACAATGGTTATGGATGGTCACACTGGTGTTGAACATAATATTCCTGTTGCTCCTGTTTATAAAGACGTTTTAAAACTTTGGGGAAGTAGTAATGTAGGTTACACGCCTACTCTTATTGTTAATTATGGCGGAATGAGTGGTGAATACTTTTGGTACCAAAACACAAATGTTTGGGAAAATGAAAAACTCTTAAAATATACACCTAGAGGTATTATAGATTCTAGGTCTAGACATCGTACTATGGTTCCTCATAGCGAATATGAAAACGGTCATATTTTAGTTTCTAAAACTTGCAAAGCACTAAGTGATGCAGGAGTTAAAGTAAATCTTGGTGCACATGGTCAGCTACAAGGTCTTGGTGCTCATTGGGAATTATGGATGCTTCAACAAGGTGGTATGACAAATCACGAAGCCTTAAAAGCTGCAACAATTAATGGCGCAAATTATATTGGTGCTGGTAACGATATTGGCTCATTAAAAGTTGGAAAACTTGCTGATTTAATTGTAATGGAAAAAAACCCTTTAGAAGACATTAAAAACTCTGAAAGTATTATATATACTATGGTTAATGGTCGTTTATACGATACTGAAACTATGAATGAAATTGGTAACTCACCAAAAGAAAGAACTCAATTTTACTGGGAAAACAATAAGTATAACCAAGCATTTCCTTGGCATGAAGCTAGCCAAAGTTTTACTAAAGAATCTTGTGGTTGTCATATAGGTTCTTCGCACTAAAACAATTAGTTAACCTTAATTTTAAACAGAGTTTAAAGCCTATTAGTATTTTTGAAAAAAATGCGATATGAATCTATCTCAAGTTAAACTTGTAGTCACTGATATGGATGGTACACTTCTTAATTCTAAAGGAGAAGTTAGTGATAGTTTCTACTCTATTTTTAAGGAACTAAAACACCATAACATTCATTTTATAGCTGCTAGCGGAAGACAATACCATAGTATAATTGATAAGCTTCATGACATTAAAGATGAAATTACTGTAATTGCTGAAAATGGTGGTATTGCTAAACAAGGTAAAACTCAGCTTCTATCTAACTACTTTCCAATTGAGGTTATTCATCAACTTATTGTTTTATTGAGAACTATTGATGATGCTCATATTGTACTTTGTGGTGAAAACTATGCGTATGTTGAGTCTAAAGATGATGATTTTATTTTCATGTTTAGCGAATATTATACGCAGTTTAAATTAGTTGAAGACCTTACTGAAGTGCTGGACGACAATTTTTTAAAAATTGCTGTTTACAGTTTTGGTGGGTCTGAAGAGTTTGTGTATCCACATGTAAAAAACTATGAAAATGATTTACAGGTAAAAATTTCTGGTAACAACTGGTTAGATTTATCTCACATCAATACAAACAAAGGTTATGCTTTACAGCAAATACAAACCGCTTTAGGTATTACCAAAGCAGAAACTATGGTGTTTGGCGACTACAATAATGATTTGGAAATGCTACAATTAGCAGATTATAGCTTTGCAATGAAAAATGCGCATCCAAACGTAAAAAAAGTAGCTAAGTTTGAAACCAAAAGCAATGATGAAGGTGGTGTTGAATTTATTTTAAAACAGTTGATAAACGACAAAGAATTAGTTGCCAAAAGCAGTAAGCACTAAACGTCTTCCGTTAGCAAAATTTCGATGTTCGCATAAGTAAATTCCTTGCCACGTTCCAAGATTTAAATTCCCATTTGTAATAGGAATTTGGACAGAACTTCCCATTAACGAAGCCTTAATATGCGCTGGCATATCATCAGAACCTTCATAATTGTGTTTGTAATAAGGTTGATTTTCTGGAACCATAACATTTATATGACTTTCAAAGTCAGCCCTAACAGTAGCATCAGCATTTTCATTAATGGTTAAACTAGCTGATGTATGTTTAATAAACACATGTAGTAATCCTATATTGATTGTAGCAATTTCGGAGAAATCCTTTATGATTTCAGAAGTAATTAAATGAAAACCTCTCTCTTTTGCAGTGAGTACAATTTCCTTTTGAAACGTTTTCATAACTATTAGGTCTTCTGTTTTTTCTTTTTAGCTGCAGGAAACAATACATTATTAAGTATTAATCTATAACCTGGTGATGTTGGATGCAAATCCAATTCGGTTTTTGGGTCTCCTACTCTATGCGTATAATCTTCTGGGTCGTGTCCACCATAAAATGTAAAAAAGCCTTTTCCTTTAATACCATGAATATATTTAGCTTCTCCATTGGTTTTGTTTTCACCCATAATAAGCACATTACTTTTTATTTCATCTCTAGTAAATGCAGTAGTCTGTCCCATAAAACCTTTTACCAATGCAGTATGATTTTGACAAAGCATTGTAGGAACAGGATCCCACTTAGCCGAAAATTCCATAAGCGTAAAGTAATCTGTAGTTTTAGGAATACGTCTTTTTTGAGTCATATCAATTGAAGAAAACTCATACACATTAGGATTTCTTTCCAATAAATAATCTTTAAATGCAAAGGTTTTACTGTAATCTATTTTATTTTGATAACCAGGATCACTACCATCTCCATCAAACATGGGCTCACAAATATCTACACCTTCTGCGCTTAAAGCAATATCAAAACTATCGGTTGCACTACACATTGCAAACATAAATCCACCTCCTACTACGTAGTCTTTAATTTTTTTTGCAACAGCTAATTTTTCCTGAGATACTTTAGAGTAACCTAATCTTGCTGCCAATGCTTCTGCTTCTTTCTTTTCTTCAATATACCAAGCTGCAGACTTAAATCTTCTGTAAAACTTACCATATTGTCCTGTAAAATCTTCATGATGTAAATGCAACCAATCGTATAACAATAAGGCATCATTGAGCACTTCTTCATCATAAATGGTATCGTAAGGAATTTCGGCATAAGTAAGTACCATGGTTACAGCATCATCCCAAGGTTGTAAACCATAAGGTGTGTAGACAGCTATTTTTGGTGCTTTTTCCAACACTACAGCTTCCATATTTTGTGAAGGACTACTAATAAGTTCCAGTATTTCTTCTGCTTTAGAATTAGAAATCACTTCAAAACTTACACCACGTATTTGACATTCTCTCTGAATTTCTTCAGTATCAGGAACCAAAAACGATCCTCCTCTATAATTCAATAACCATTTTACCTTTAGTTGTTTTTCTAAAGTCCAATAGGTAACTCCATACGCTTTTAGGTGGTTTTTCTGTCCTTCAGCATCCATAGGAATTAAAACATAAGACGCAAAAGCTCCTGTAGTAACACAAAGGAAAAATAATAAGGCAAGTATCTTCTTCATAGACGAAATATACTCAAAAAATATTCCGCGATAAAAGGGTTTAAGGAAATATTAGCTAAAACAATATAAGAACAAGCTCAACTAACTACCAGATAATATGTTTGCTATTTTCTTGGTATTAGGAAATTGTTCCAATATAATTTTTATGAAAACCGTAATTGGAATAGCCATAATAAGACCTGGAATTCCCCAAATATAACCCCAAAGCATAAGCATTACTAAAACAGTAATAATGTTTATTGAGAAGGATTTCCCCATAAAAATAGGCTCTAAAATAGCTCCAAAAAGCACTTGAACTCCAGTAATGGATACAATAAAGAAGAATAATGTACTTGTTGGGTCTAACTCTACAAAAGCAAAAATTGATAGTAGTATTACCGAAATAAATGAGCCTACCATTTGTACAAAGTTGATTACAAACGCAAATAATCCCCAAAAAATTGGAAAACTCACATCAAAAAACAAACACGCCAATCCTGTACCAATGCCTGTGAGTAAGCTTACAAAAAACTTTACCTTTATAAATGTTATAAGGTCTTTTTCAATTTTCATAAATGCTTTTACAGAGGCATGCTTTTGTTTTAAAATAGTATTATTTAAAACATTATGAACGTTAATAGATTCTGCCAACCATAGCACAACAAAAAAGGCTGTCATTAAGATCATGGTTAAAAACTTCCTTAAAAAATCGAAAGTTGTACCAATATTATCCTTTTCAAAAAAACCAGAAATCATGTTTTTATCATTCTGAAAAACAATACCAAAAGTTTCTTCTAAATATAGTTTTGCATCAGCAAGTTTAACTTCTGCTTTATCAAAAAACTCAGTATTAGAAGCCATGATTTGTTTACTTGATAACTTTATGAGTTCTGCTCCTACTTTTAAGCCTATAAAAATTAAAAGAATAACAAGAACAATACTTATCCATTTTGGCACCTTACGTTTACCCAACCAACGCATTAATGGTAAAAACAATAATGCTATAAACATTGAAAAGATTAAGGGAATAAAGATGAATGATAAAATCTTTAAAAGGTAAAATACCAAAGGGATTACTATAATAAGCAATAATAAATTTGTAGTACGTCTTTGATCTAGCATGGAGCGTTTTTTCTTTTTCAACCGAACAACAAATTTAGCTTAAAATGTTGTTATAAAGGGTAATAAAATACGTTAGAAAATGTTAAATATTAAAACGGAACATCGTTATCATCGTCTTCTGGAGCACCAAATGCATCAGAAGCTGACGGAAAGTTGTCTGGCTTAAAAGTGTTATCGTTGGCAGCATTCATTTTACTATGGAATTCATTACCAAAAGGCGTATCAAAATCATCAAGATTATCAAACTTACCAAGATGTCCAATGAACTTCAATCTGATGTTTTCTAAACCACCATTTCTGTGCTTTGCAACAATAAACTCACCTTGTCCTTCGGTTGGCGAACGGTCTTCATCGTCCCATTCGTCAATTTTGTAGTATTCAGGACGGTAAATAAACGATACAATATCGGCATCCTGCTCAATAGCTCCAGATTCACGTAAATCAGATAGTAAAGGACGCTTACTACCACCACGAGTTTCAACAGCACGTGATAACTGAGAAAGTGCAATAACAGGAACATTAAGTTCTTTTGCCAATGCTTTTAAGTTTCTAGAAATTGTTGAAATTTCCTGTTCTCTGTTTCCTCCTTTTTGACTTCCTCCTGCTGTCATTAACTGAAGGTAGTCAATCATAATCATTTTGATACCATATTGTGATGCCAAACGACGTGCTTTTGCTCTTAAATCGAATATAGAAAGTGATGGTGTATCATCAATATACAAAGGTGCTTTTTCTAATGTTTTTACTTTAACATTAAGTTGCTCCCACTCGTGTTTTTCTAGCTTTCCTGTTCTTAATTTTTCTGAAGACAGTCCTGTTTCACTAGAAATCAAACGCGTAATCAACTGTACCGATGACATCTCTAAAGAGAAAAAAGCTACAGGTTGGTTAAAATCAACAGCAATATTTCTAGCCATGGTAAGCGTTAAAGCTGTTTTACCCATACCAGGACGTGCAGCAACAATGATTAAATCACTTGGTTGCCAACCAGACGTTAACTTATCTAGCTTATCAAATCCTGTAGGAATACCACTTAACCCTTTTTTGTTAGAAATCTCTTCAATCTTTTTCTTTGCTTGTATTACTAAGCTTTGAGCTGTTTCGGTAGATTTTTTAACGTTACCTTGAGTAACTTCATAAAGTTTTGATTCGGCATTGTCCAAAAGATCGAAAACGTCTTTGGTTTCATCGTAAGCTTCTTCAATAATTTCACTTGAAATTTTAATTAAACTTCTTTGAATATATTTTTGAAGAATAATACGTGCATGAAACTCAATATGTGCCGAAGATGACACTCTTTGTGTTAATGAAATGAGGTAAAAATCACCTCCAACCAAATCTAGCTTCGCATCCTTTTTAAGTTGACTAGAAACGGTTAATAAGTCAACAGGTTCACTATTTTCAAATAATTTGAAAATAGCTTCAAAGATGTATTTATGAGCATCTTTATAAAAGGCTTCAGGACTTAAGATATCAATTACCTCATCAACCCCTTTTTTATCAATCATCATTGCCCCAAGCACAACCTCTTCTAAATCAATAGCTTGAGGAGGTATTTTTCCTTTCTCTAAACTAATGATAGTGCTTTTATCTACTTTATAACCTTTTATTGGGTCTGGTTGTTTCATAAGATGCGAATGTAACTAAAATGTTAAGAAAGAACAGAATTTTAATACTTTCAATCTTAACAGTTCTTCAACAATTTAACTGTTAATAACTTATATATATTGTTAATAGCGACAAAAAAAACCGAAGTTCAGCACTTCAGTTTTTTTGAATACTATATTTTATTAGGATTAGCCTTTGTAAACTCCCATTTGCATATATTTTTCCATGCGTTGGTCTACTAACTCTTTTGGTGATAAGTTTTTTAATTCTTCGTAATTTTTTACGATAGCATCACTAACCGATTTAAAAGTGGTTTCTCTATCAGTATGTGCTCCACCAAGAGGTTCTTTTATGATTTGGTCTACAAGCTTAAGCTTTTTCATATCTGGTGCAGTAAGTTTTAAAGCTTCGGCAGCTTGCTCCTTGTATTCCCAGCTACGCCATAAGATAGATGAGCAAGATTCAGGTGAAATTACAGAATACCATGTGTTCTCTAACATCAATACTTTATCTCCAACACCAATTCCTAAAGCACCACCAGATGCTCCTTCTCCTATTATTATGGTAATAATTGGCACTTTAAGACGTGCCATTTCTAAAATGTTTCTTGCAATAGCTTCTCCTTGTCCGCGTTCTTCAGCTTCTAATCCTGGATATGCTCCTGGAGTATCTACTAAGGTTACAACAGGAATACCAAATTTTTCGGCAGACTTCATTAAACGCAATGCTTTTCTGTAGCCTTCTGGATTTGCCATACCAAAGTTTCTGTATTGTCTAGTTTTGGTATTATAACCTTTTTGTTGACCAATAAACATATAGGTTTGGTCTCCAATTTTACCCAATCCACCAATCATTGCTTTGTCGTCTTTTACATTTCTATCTCCATGAAGTTCAAGAAATGAATCACCACAAAGTGCTTTAATATGGTCTAGAGTATAAGGTCTGTTTGGATGACGAGATAACTGTACACGTTGCCATGCAGTAAGATTTTTGTATATATCTTTTTTGGTCTCTTTTAGCTTTTTTTCAATTTTCTTACAAGTCTCAGTAACATCTACATCACTCTCTTCTCCTATTATCTGGCATTTTTGCAACTGATCTTCAAGCTCTTTAATTGGAAGTTCAAATTCTAAATATTCCATTGAAAGTTACGTTTAATTTTAGTTAGCATACAAATATAAAAACTTTAATCGTCTTAGCTTGTTAAGCTGCTTTTCTTTTTAACTATTTTTCTATTTTTAAGTAAAGCATCCCATAAAACAGTAATAAAAATAAGCGCTGCACCATAATAGAATTGTTGGCTCATAATCTCGGTTTCAGGAAATAAAATGATTGCTAGTGTAATACCATAAATTGGTTCTAAATTGTACGAAAGTATTACTGTATAAGGACTTATATGTTTCATTACTTCTACTGAACCAATAAATGCATAGGCTGTACAAACTGATCCTAAAATTATGAGGTATATCCAATCAGAATTTGATAGCGTGAAAAACTGTGTGTTAAACGCATTGTCTGAACGAATAATAAATAGCGACAGTAAAACAATACCGCTTATAAATTCATAAAATGAAATAACCGAAGCGTTGTGCCTTTCAATGAACTTGCCATTAATAACTGCAAAGGTTGTAGAAAAAAGTGCTGAAAGTATGCCTAGAATTATTCCGTAAAGGTATTGAATTTCACTCTGGGTTATTAAAAATACACCAACTACAACAACAATTCCGAAGAATATTTCGTAACCAATTATTTTACGCTTATAAATTAAAGGCTCTATAAAAGAAGCAAAAAAAGCTCCTGTAGAAAACATAGCGAGTGCTATTGATACATTAGCTTGATTAATGGATTCAAAAAAAGTAATCCAATGTAAAGCGATGATAATACCTGCACCAAAAAAACCGAGTATCGTTTTTGGTGGAAGGTTTAAAGGAATTCTTGCTAGCTTTATGTAAGCATACATTAATACTGCTGCAATTACCATTCTGTACCATACCAACTCAGTTGAGCCAATGGTTATTAACGCTCCTAAAATAGCAGTAAATCCAGCAATGAAAACTAAAAAATGTAAGTGTAAATAATTTTTAAGCTTAACGTTTGGCATTATATAGAAGGTATATGGCTATTATACCAAAGATAACATTTGGAAACCAAACTGCAACCAAGGGAGGAAAATCTGATTGCTCTGCCATTACACCAAACACTTTATCGAAAAACACATAAACCATTGCAATAGTAATACCAAAAGCAAGATTAACTCCCATACCTCCTCTTCTTTTAATTGAAGATACAGCAACAGCAATAATAGTAAGTATATATACCGAAACTGGTAAACTCCATTTTTTATACTTTACTACTTCATATCTCCCAATGTTTGATGAGCCTCTCTTTTTTTCTTTTTCAATGAAACGGTTAAGCTCTCCATATTGAAAAGTTTCTGCAATATACTCAACAGGTGTAAGGTCTTCGAGATCAAATGTAAAGAGCGTATCAAAACGTCTCGTAGTTTCGATAATCTCAGAGTTTTCGTTGAAAATTCGCTTTGTGTAGTTAATTAATCTATAAGTAGAATCTCTTTCTATAAATGTAATATTATCGGCTGAAATTTTGTACTCCAACTTATTACCATCAAAATGCTCTAAAGTAAATTTAAATCCTCTTTTTGCATTAGGGTCAAATCGACTTACGTAAATAAAGTCGTTATCGTTTATCTGCCTATAAATATCTTGAGTTTCAAATGCTTTTCTATTTCCTTTTAAATATTGATACTTAAACTGATTAAAACCTTTACTTGCCATAGGTGCTAAATACAAACCAAGTAATAATGCAAAACCAGCTACTATTGTAGACCCTATCATATAAGGTTTTAAAAATCTTGAAAAAGAAACTCCAGAGCTTAATATGGCAGTAATCTCAGTATTGTTGGCTAACTTAGAAGTAAACCAAATTACTGACAAGAATAAAAACAAAGGAAATAACAAGTTAGCAAAATAGATTGTAAAATCTAGATAGTACTTCGCTACAGCAGGAAAAGGCACTTCTTTTTCAAGAATTTTACCAATCTTTTCAGCAAGATTTACAGTTATCCCAATAGGAATAAACAACAGCAACATCATTAAAAATGTAAACAGGTAACGCTTTAATATGTACCAATCTAATATCTTTAACATTACAATCGTTTATCCATTTGTTTTACCATTTTATCTTTCCAGCTTCTAAAATCTCCTGCTAATATATGTTTTCTAGCTTCTCTAACCAACCATAAATAAAAACCAAGATTATGTATAGTTGCTATTTGCTTACCAAGTAATTCATTTACAGTAAATAAATGACGCAAATAGGCTTTACTATATTCGGTATCTACAAAGGTTATTCCCATTTCATCAATTGGAGAAAAATCGTCTTCCCATTTTTTATTTTTGATGTTTATTGTACCATGAGCTGTAAATAACATTCCATTTCTAGCATTTCTTGTAGGCATTACACAGTCAAACATATCTACACCTAACGCTATATTTTCTAAAATATTGATTGGCGTACCGACTCCCATTAAATAACGAGGTTTGTCTTCTAGCAAAATTCCGCATACAACATCAGTCATAGCATACATTTCTTCGGCAGGTTCTCCTACCGAAAGTCCACCAATAGCGTTTCCTAAAGCTCCAGAGTTAGCAATATATTCAGCAGACTGAATACGTAAATCTTTGTATGTACTTCCTTGAACAATTGGAAAAAACGTTTGTGAGTACCCATATTTAAATGGTGTTTTTTGTAAATGCGC
This sequence comes from Gaetbulibacter sp. PBL-D1, assembly GCF_050509525.1. NCBI lineage: Bacteria > Pseudomonadati > Bacteroidota > Flavobacteriia > Flavobacteriales > Flavobacteriaceae > Gaetbulibacter > Gaetbulibacter sp. PBL-D1. Next base: position 16,245 of record NZ_JBNWKB010000017.1, read on the forward strand.
AATACATCTGTCTAACCAACGATGCGTCATGTGCATAGAGCGTTTTGCGTAATTATAATCGCAAGGATAAGGTGTACACTCATCAAAAGCCATTATAATATCAGCACCAATACTACGCTGAATTTCCATAACATTTTCAGGCGTAAATGTATGGTAGCTACCATCAATATGTGATTTAAACTTAACACCTTCTTCCTTAATTTTTCTATTTGCAGAAAGCGAGTACACTTGGTAACCACCAGAATCGGTTAGTATATTTCTATCCCAATTCATAAACTTATGAAGTCCGCCTGCCTTTTCTAAAATATCAGTTTGAGGTCTTAAATAAAGATGATAGGTGTTACCTAATATAATATCAGGATTTATATCGTTTTTAAGCTCTCGTTGATGCACTCCTTTTACCGAAGCCACAGTACCAACTGGCATAAAAATAGGTGTTTCAATAACACCATGATCTGTAGTAATTTTTCCTGCTCTAGCCTTACTTTGACTATCTTTTCCCTTTAATTCAAATATCATATGCTTTACTCAATGAGTTGGCAAAGATAAATAACTAAATGTGATGTGCTTCTTAATAAATTCAAAATTGTTAGCAAAAGCATCATTTTGGTTAATAAATGCTCATAAAGTCTTTTTGTTAATCTGTATAAAACTTTACTTTTGCATCAAGAAAAAACTTAGATTAAAAACATGTCAAACACACAACAACTAGAAGATTTAGTAACACAGGTTCGTAGAGACATTTTACGGATGGTACATAAAGTAAACTCAGGGCATCCAGGTGGTTCTTTGGGCTGTACAGAATTTTTTGTAGCGCTTTATAATGAAATAATGGAAACCAATGACACCTTTGATATGGATGGTATTGGAGAAGATATTTTCTTCCTATCAAACGGTCATATTTCGCCTGTTTATTACAGCGTATTAGCAAGAGCAGGTTACTTTCCTGTAGATGAACTAAACACTTTTAGAATAATCAACTCTAGATTACAAGGACATCCAACTACTCACGAAGGTTTACCAGGTGTTCGTATTGCATCAGGTTCTTTAGGACAAGGAATGAGCGTTGCTCTTGGTGCTGCACAAGCAAAAAAATTAAATAATGACAACCATTTAGTATACAGTTTACATGGTGATGGCGAGTTACAAGAAGGTCAAAACTGGGAAGCTATAATGTATGCATCAGGAAACAAAGTTGACAATATTATTGCTACTATTGACTTAAACGGTCAGCAAATTGACGGTTCTACAGATGACGTTTTACCTATGGGAAATGTCAAAGAAAAATTTGAAGCTTTTGGATGGACTGTTTTAGAAATTGAAGAAGGAAATAATATTGAAGCTATATTAAAAGGTATGGCTGAAGCAAAATCTAAAACTGGGCAAGGGAAACCAGTATGCGTTTTACTAAAAACTGTAATGGGTAATGGTGTTGATTTTATGATGCACACTCATGCGTGGCATGGTAAAGCACCAAACGATGAGCAGTTAGCTATTGGACTAGCACAAAACCCAGAAACTTTAGGAGATTATTAAGCAGCAACAACTAAGACAATGAAAACATATACATACACAGAAAAAAAAGATACTAGAAGTGGTTTTGGAGCAGGACTTGCAGAGTTAGGTAGAACAAATCCAAACGTTGTTGCACTTTGTGCAGATTTAATTGGTTCGTTAAAAATGGATCAATTTATTAAGGAAAATCCTGAGCGTTTTTTCCAAGTAGGAATTGCTGAAGCTAACATGATGGGTATAGCAGCAGGGTTAACTATTGGTGGAAAAATTCCATTTACTGGTACTTTTGCTAATTTCTCAACAGGAAGAGTTTACGATCAAATTCGTCAATCTATAGCTTATTCTGGTAAAAATGTAAAAATATGCGCATCACATGCAGGTTTAACTTTAGGCGAAGATGGAGCAACACATCAAATACTAGAAGACATTGGATTAATGAAAATGCTTCCAGGAATGACAGTTATAAATCCATGTGACTATAACCAAACCAAAGCTGCTACTATAGCTATTGCAGAACATGATGGACCTGTTTACCTTCGTTTTGGTAGACCTTCAGTTCCTGTGTTTATGCCTGAAGAGCAAAAATTTGAAATAGGGAAAGCTATTCATCTTACTGAAGGAAGCGATGTAACTATTGTTGCTACAGGGCATTTAGTTTGGGAAGCATTAGAAGCTTCAAAAGCGCTTTTTGAAAAAGGTATCAAGGCTGAAGTTATTAATATTCATACCATAAAACCTCTTGATGAAAAAGCAATATTAGACTCAGTCGCAAAAACTAAATGCATTGTAACTGCTGAAGAACACAACTATTTAGGTGGTTTAGGAGAGAGTGTAGCTAGAGTTTTAGCTGAAAACGAACCTACGCCTCAAGAGTTTATTGCTACTCAAGATACTTTTGGAGAATCTGGTACACCAGCACAACTAATGGACAAATACGGACTTAACAGTTCTGCTATTATAAATGCTGTTGAAAAAGTAATGAAAAGAAAATAATATTCGTTTGGCAACGTTTTTGATACTATAATCCAAATCTAAAAAACGAATATTATGAAAAAATTAGTTATTACTACAATTCTGTTATTTGCAATTAATTTATCTTTTGCTCAAGACGGAAACAGCTTTGGTCTTAAAGGTGGACTAAACTATAATGCCAATGGAGATTATTTTGAATCTATTGGTGATAATGCACAACACCCAGACCGAAACATAGGTTATCATATTGGTGTTTTTGGTAAAATTGGAAACAAGTTTTACTTCAGACCTGAGCTGATGTATACTAGTACTAAAAGTGATTACGATAGTGATGATTTCACTATGCAGAAAATTGACGCTCCTCTATTATTTGGTGTTAAAGTTTTAGGACCTGTAAGTGTTTTTGGTGGACCATCATTACAATATATCTTGGATACTGAGTTTGATGGTATAAGCATTAGCGAAGTTGAAGATGACTTTTCAGTTGGATTAAACTTTGGTATTGGACTAAGCTTTCAATCGTTTGGAATTGACCTAAGATACGAAAGAGGTTTTAGTGATAACGAAGCTACATTTATTGGAAACAATTTAGGAGAAGGTGTTGTAAGTAGAATTGATACCAGACCTGATCAACTTATCTTAAGTTTATCGCTAATTCTATAAAAAAAGAAATAAATAGATACAAAAAAAGCCGCTTTAAAAGCGGCTTTTTTTGTTAGTCTTCATCTTGATTGGATTCTGTTGAATCTTCATCTAAATAATTTGGAATTCCATCTCCATCAGTATCATCGTTGGTTGGGTCTCCATCATTATTAATATCTTCATGTATTGTTAAGACACCATCACCATCATCATCAACATCTAAATAGTTAGGAATATCATCTTCATCAGTATCTTCATCAAAAATATCTTCATCGTTATCTAAATCTTCTAAATATGTTGGCACTCCATCTTCATCATGGTCATTAATTTCAGTTTGGTATAACGCAAACTTAAATATTAAATTAGAATAAGAAGTCACACCAAATGGTGGTGAAGAAAAATAGGCTAATCCTGAAGGTAAAAACATAACTCCCAAACCGTAGTCTGAATACGTTACAGTTCCATCTCCATTTATAACAAACGAACTTGCTGTATTAAATTGTGGCATTACTCTTCTCCATCCAGGAATTAAGTTAACTAAATCTAATTGAGTAGGGTTTACAGTACTATCAAAAACATCTCCATCTTGCATATTACCAGAATAGTTTACCCTTACATCATCACAAAAATTTGGAGCATCTCCTCCTCCTTGGTTTAACCTAAGTATATAATATTCATACTCTACATCAGCAAAAGTTGTTGTGTGTACTTCAATTACTCCAGGGTCACTTAGCATAGTATTGTTTTCTGGATCAGGCATTTCTAAATAATTTCCATTTTCGTCCATAGGTAATTCAGAAATTTCTATATCAGAAATTGAATAATCTCCAGGAGTCTCAAACATTGAAGAATTATAGTAATGAGTTTCAAAATACCCTAGCAAGGAATCTCTATCGGCAACTTGTTGTTCTGTTCTATCTCGTTCAACAAATGTAGAACCATTATCATCATCTTTTTTACACGATGTAAAACCTAAAACCAGAACTAGAAGTAAAGCACAGTAATTTTTAATTTTCATAAATAGTAAATTTTTCTTTCATCAATTCAAAAACAAGACCTCTTGCCTGAATTTATATTGCTCATTTTTATTAGCGCAAGATACAATATTATAATATTTTTGTACAACAACATTAACGTAGTTTTTATATTTTTAATATGCGGATAGACAAATTCTTGTGGAGTGTTAGATATTACAAAACCCGAAGCATTGCAACACAAGCATGTAAAAAAGGTCATATTAAAGTAAATGATCAAGTAGTAAAACCCAGTAGAGAAGTTTATATAGGTGATAAAATTGAATTGCGAAAAAATCAAATCAACTATCAGTTAACAGTTAACGATATACCTCCTAACAGAGTTGGAGCTAAGTTAGTTGATATTTATAGAACTGATACAACTCCTAAAGAAGCCTTTGAAGCTCAAGAACTACTTAAATATTCTAAGGATTATTACCGTAAAAAAGGTACAGGAAGACCTACTAAAAAAGATAGACGCGATATTGATGATTTTTATGACGAAAATGAATAGTATTGAAAATTCTCCTTTATCTTTGAAAAAACACTATTACAAATGACAGCCACTAAAAATACAATACTAACACATCAAGAAATTTTACATAAAATAAGACGTATTGCTTATCAAATTTACGAAAGCAATGTAAATGAATCTGAAATTATTTTGGCTGGTATTGATACTAATGGCTATTTATTAGCAAAAAAACTCAAGACGAATCTTGATAAAATTTCTGATATAAAATCTACTTTATGTAAAGTTGTTGTCGATAAAAAAAATCCGTTATCAGAAATAAAAACATCTCTTTCAGAAGAGGAATACACCAATAAATCTATCATTCTTATTGATGATGTTTTAAACTCAGGAAGCACACTTATTTATGGTGTTAAACATTTTTTAAACGTGCCATTAAAGCAGTTTAAAACTGCTGTTCTTGTTAACCGAAACCATAAGAAGTTTCCTGTAAAAGCTGATTTTAAAGGTATTTCTTTATCTACTTCTCTAAAAGAGCATGTTGAAGTTGTACTTGATGGAAAAAACTTTGAAGCGTATTTAAAATAGCTCTAGTATAATTTTTTCAGTTATTTCTTCTATTGATTTATTGTCAGTAAGGATTGTAGCGTCAGATTGATTGTAATAATTAGTTCGCTCAAATAAATGCTTACCTATAAACTCTACCATCTCTTCTTTTGAATCAATATGAGCAATTAAAGGTCGTTTTCCCTTTTCATTAAACAATCGCTCAGTTAAAACAGGTATAGACGCCTTTAAATAAATACTCTTTGAGTGTTTAGAAGCTTTTATAAGTTCCATGTTATTTCCATAACACGGAGTTCCTCCTCCTAGAGAAATAATAGTATTGGCTGTGTCTTCAATTAACTCCTTTAAATATATGTTTTCAATTTTTCTAAAATAAATTTCTCCTTTAGATTGAAAAATTTCAGAAATAGTCTTTTTTTCCTTGGATTGAATATAATCATCAAAATCTATAAAATTATAGTCCAAAACTTGTGCAAGTTTGCTTCCAACAGTAGACTTTCCAGAGCCCATATATCCAATTAAAAAAAAATTCATTTTTACGTTATAAATTGATTATTAAATCCATAAGATTATGAAATGCAAAAAAACGAAAATTTATCTAAAAAAGGGTTTGGAAAATAAATTAATCGTTTTATATTTGCACCCTCGTTAAGAGAAACACGGCAGACTTGGTAGCTCAGTTGGTAGAGCATCTCCCTTTTAAGGAGAGGGTCCTGGGTTCGAGCCCCAGCCAAGTCACTAAAAAAAGTTAAGCATTTCGCTTAACTTTTTTTATTTTTGAACACTTCATTTTTTGCGCACGTGGCGGAATTGGTAGACGCGTTAGGTTGAGGGCCTAATGACCGTTTTTGGTCGTGGAAGTTCGAGTCTTCTCGTGCGCACTTTTTAAATTACTTCTTTTTTATTAATTTTGTTTAGTTTTTTTAAGTAAAAGATGAACAACATTAAGAACGAATTCAGTATCAAAGACCTTGAACACCTTTCGGGTATCAAGGCACACACAATACGTATTTGGGAAAAACGCTACAACCTATTAGCTCCCAACCGTACTGAAACTAATATTAGAACTTACAGTATTGAAAGCCTACAAAAGCTTTTAAACATTACTGCTCTTTACAATAATGGTTTAAAGATTTCAAAAATTGCAAAACTAACTCCTGAAGAAATTATTGAAAAAGCAAAGGAACTTGCAATCTCTTCTAATGAAAACCATCTTTTAAATACTTTTAAGATAGCTGCACTAAACTTTGACAAAGCTCTTTTCATTAATACATTTAAGAATTTAGAGGAAGAAAAAACGTTTTCAGAAATTTTCTATGAAGTATTTATTCCTTTATTAGAAGAAATTGGTTTTCTATGGCAAACCAATACAATAACTCCAGCCCAAGAACATTTTATTTCTGAACTGATAAAGCAGAAAATATTAGTTAATACTGAGCAATTTCAAACTGCTGAAATAAAAAAACATGACAGAGTTTATGCTTTATTTCTTCCTGAGAATGAAATCCATGAACTTGGTTTACAGTTTGTAAATTTTGAACTTACAAAATTAGGTTATCAAACTATCTATTTAGGTGCAAGCGTACCAAGCAAAAGTCTTGAAGATTTACTTACTCATTATGATCATGTAGACTTTATAAGCTATTTTACAATAAAACCTGATACAGATAATATTGACAACTATCTCAGTTCTTTTTACGATACATTATTAAAAAAAGAAAACAAATTACATATCTTAGGAAGATTAGCTTTAGAAATAGACGAATCATCAATTAATAAAAAGATTAAACGCTACACTTCCATTAAAAATTTAGTAGACTCGATATAAATATTTTTATTTTGTTTAATCTTTTTTTATATTTGTTAAACATTTATGAAAAAAGTTGCAATTATAGGTTCTGGGTTTTCGTCTTTGGCTGCGTCATGTTACTTAGCCAAGTATGGTTATGACGTAACCATTTACGAAAAAAATAAGACCATAGGTGGTCGAGCTAGACAATATGTAAAAGATGGTTTTACATTTGATATTGGTCCAACATGGTATTGGATGCCAGATGTGTTTGAACGCTTTTTTAGCGATTTTAATAAGCATCCTAAAGACTATTATCAATTAGAAAAGCTCAATCCTGCATATAGTGTTTATTTTGGGAAAAATGATTTTATCACCATTGAAGATACTTTAGATAAAATCTGTATTGCATTTGAAAAAGAAGAACCAGGAAGCTCTAAAAAACTTAAAAAGTTCATTCAACAAGCCGAAGACAACTACAATATTGCCATCAAGGATTTGGTATATAACCCTGGAGTTTCTCCTCTAGAGCTTGTGAATTTACAAACAGCTAAAAAATTAAATCAGTTTTTTGGTACTATTAAAAAAGATGTTAGAAAAGCATTTAACAATAAACGCTTAGTACAAATTCTAGAGTTTCCTGTTTTATTTTTAGGCGCTAAACCAAGCGACACACCTTCGTTTTATAGTTTTATGAATTATGCCGATTTTGGATTGGGCACCTTTCATCCAAAAGGAGGTATGTACCAAGTAATCTTAGCACTTGAAAAGCTAGCAAAAGAACTTGGTGTTACTATTGAAACTGAAAACCCAATCAAAAAAATTTTCGTAGATAATGGAAAAGCCAATACCATTATCAGTAAAAACAGTGAAATAATTAATTGTGACATTGTATTAAGTGGAGCAGATTATCATCATACCGAAACTTTACTAGAAGAACCCTACAGGCAATATAGCGAAGCATATTGGACCAAAAAGACTTTTGCTCCTTCTTCACTCCTATTTTATGTTGGGTTTAATAAAAAACTAAAAAATGTAAATCATCATACTTTATTTTTTGATGTAGACTTTGACACTCATGCCGAAGCTATTTACGATAATCAAAAATGGCCTGAAAAACCTTTATTCTATGCGAGCTTTCCTTCAATAACAGATAATTCTACTGCTCCTAGCAATAAAGAAGCTGGAATTTTTTTAATTCCTTTAGCTCCAGGACTTAAAGATACTGAAGCGCTACGAAACAGTTATTTTGAAAAAATTATCAATCGATTTGAAGCATTAACATCTCAATCGGTTAAAGAAGATATTCTTTTTAAAGAATCGTTTTGTGTAAACGATTTTATATCAGAATATAACTCCTATAAAGGAAATGCCTATGGAATGGCCAATACGCTATTACAAACTGCATTTTTACGACCTAAATTAAAAAGTAAAAAGGTTAACAACCTTTATTTTACTGGACAACTTACCGTTCCTGGACCTGGTGTTCCACCATCATTAATATCTGGGAAATTGGCTGCAGAACTAATAAACAAACATCATTCTCTTTAATTATGAAAGCTCTATTTGACACTGTTTCTCATGAGTGCAGTAAAATCACCACTAAAACGTACAGCACTTCTTTTTCATTAGCAACAAAAATGCTTGCTAAATCCATTCGTCAAGACATTTACAACATTTATGGTTTTGTAAGGTTTGCTGATGAGATTGTTGATTCTTTTCACGACTACAATAAAGAGTTTTTGTTTCATTGGTTTGAAAAAGACCTAGAACTAGCAATACACAATAAAATTAGCTTGAACCCTATTTTAAATGCGTTTCAAGAAACGTATCATAAATACAATATCGATAAAGCTCTTGTCACTGCTTTTATGAAAAGCATGAAAATGGATTTACACAAAACAGATTATTTAACACAAGACGAGTTTAAAGAATACATCTATGGTTCTGCTGATGTTGTTGGGTTAATGTGCTTAAAGGTATTTGTTAAAGGTGATGAAGAGAAATACCAAAAACTTAAAGATAGTGCTATGAGTTTGGGTTCTGCTTTTCAAAAAGTAAATTTCTTAAGAGACTTAAAGGCCGATTTTGAAGATTTAAACAGAAGTTATTTTCCTGATGCTGATTTATCTAAACTTGACGAGCAATCAAAACAAGATATAATTAATGATATTGAAGAAGATTTTAGCAAAGGCTTGGAAGGTATAAAACAGTTACCAATTGAGGCTAAATTTGGTGTATTCATGGCTTATAGATATTACAGCCAATTATTAAAAAAGCTCAAGAAAACGCCTGCGCTTAAAATAAAGTCTACACGTATTAGGGTTTCAAATTCTAAAAAAATTGAACTCTTAACTAGGAGTTATGTTAAATATCAATTGAATTTATTGTAACTTTAAAAACGATGCAAACACTTTACTGGATATTAGTTTTCTTAGGCACATTTTGCTTTATGGAATTTATGGCTTGGTTTACTCATAAATACATTATGCATGGGTTTTTATGGCATTTGCACAAAGATCATCACAGAAAAGATCATGACAGTTGGTTTGAACGTAATGATGCTTTCTTTTTGTTTTATGCAGCTGTAAGCATTGTTTGCTTTTATTTATGGAGCTATGAAAACGTTTGGTTTTGCTTACCTATTGGGTTAGGTATTTTTGCTTATGGAGCTACCTATTTTATTGTTCACGATATTTTTATTCATCAACGATTTAAGCTCTTTAGAAATGCTAACAATTGGTACGCTAGAGGTATTCGTCGTGCACATAAAATGCATCATAAACACTTAGGAAAAAGTGATGGAGAATGCTTTGGAATGCTGTTTGTTCCTTTTAAGTATTTCAAAAAGTAATTTATGAACTACTTATACCTACTTCTTAATATTGGTTCGTTATCTGTTCCTTTTTTATTTAGTTTTCACCCTAAATTAAAGTTTTACAAATACTGGAAATCATTAGCTATTTCAATAGCTATAACTATGCTGTTTTACATTCCTTGGGATGTATTATTTACACAAAATGGCTTTTGGGGTTTTAACGACACCTATTTTTTAGGACAAAAATTTCTTGGTTTGCCTATTGAAGAATGGCTGTTTTTTATTTGTATTCCGTATGCATGTGTGTTTACTCACCATTCACTTTTATATTACTTTCCACACAAAAAACTATCTGAAGGTTTTACTAAAAAACTTAGTTACTGTTTAATTATACTCTTTTTATTTTTGAGCATATTCTTTTACAGCAAATGGTACACTCTTATTAATTTTAGTTATGCTGTTATACTTCTTTTGTTAGTTATCAAGTATAACTTACAATTACTTAGAACTTACTATTTAACCTTTATAGTGATGCTTATTCCTTTTTTTATTGTGAATGGAATTTTAACAGGAAGTTGTATTGAAAACGAAGTGGTTTGGTATAATGATGCTGAAAATTTAGGCATAAGACTTTTTACAATACCAATTGAAGACAGTATTTATGCTTTTACCTTAATTTTAACCAACTTAGTGTTAACTGAGTTTTTCCAGTCAAAATTACTTAATAAGTAATTCGTCTAACTGTTCACGAACCTTATCACTGTTCCAATTAGCAGCTCCATTTTTATCAACCACAAGATATCCTTCTCTATCTATAATAAATGTTCTAGGAATACTTCTTGAACTAAGATCTTCAGGATACTTTGTCAAAGGATTAAAAATTTGAATATTATACCCTTTTTTATCTAAGAACGCATTAAGGACTTCAGGAGATTCATCTGAAACTAATAAAAACACAACGTTTTCGTTATAATCATTATACAGATCTTGAATAGACTGAAATTCTGCAATACAAGGAGGACACCAAGTTGCCCAAAGATTTATAAACACCACTTTACCTTTAGCGTCCCTAAAATTAAACTCGTTGCCATTTAAATCTCTTAAGTTCCAACTAGAATACTTTATTTTTTTTCGGTCTTCTTTATCAATAACCGAAGGACTAAACTTTGAAATCACAGACTGAATTGCTACTTGAATAGGTTGCCTTGTTTGAGGAATAAGCATTAAAACTATTATTACTAAAAAAACAATATTGCTTATTTTAAGTTTTCTAAATGTCATTTGCTATTGTATATTTTTTTCAAAGGTAAAATAGAATATCCAAACACAAGAAAAGCATAGCCTCATAATTGAAACCATGCTTCAAATCTATAAATTAATTAAACTCTAAACTATAAATTATCTTGTAACAGAACCTGATAAACTAGCAACAGGTCCATCTCCTAAATTAATTACTGTATGTGTCATAGCATCATTTGGAACCATGTGAGCTAATGGCTTTAGCGTAAATGGCATTGGGCTATTGTCTGGAAAAGGTTCAACCGAAACAACTACTGTTGTTCCTCTTAAATCTGTTGGAAAAGTTAATCCTGCAGGTGCATTTTGTAAATAATCTTCTCCTGGGTAACTTGGTCCATCTCCTGAATCTCCTTTAAAAGGTGATGTTGTTGCGTTATCATCAAAATCATCAACCGATGTAAAAGTACCTGTACTTACAGGAGTTCCATCTATTACTGCCCAACCTTCATATTTCCAACCATCTTGTAATGTTGGTAAGTTTAAACCTGTCATAGGACTTCCACTTGAATTATCTAAAAACCAAACACCACTAGCTTCATTAGTATCATCCATATCTGTTGGTGTTGCTAAAATATAAGTACCAGAAGCTGCGCTAAAGTCACCAACTATACTATTGCTATCCACCATTGCCAAATCTCCAGTAAAAGCACCAGCTAAAATTTTTGTTGCAGCTGGAGCAGGATCAGGATCAACAGCTGGTTCAATAGACAACACAAACATCGTTGCTTCATTTAATTGCATTGTGTTAACTGAAAAGGTTTGTGGAAAAGTAACACTAGAAAAAGTTCCTGTTGATACTGGTTGACCATCAACAATAATCCAGCCTTCATAAACATAATCGTCACCTAAAGCTTCTAATCCGTTAAAGTTTAACGTTAAATCTGAATTTGGATTTGTAGTATTATCGTCATCATCACTACACGACACCACTAACACTGAAAGCAGTACTACTGCTAAAAACATTCTTTTAATCATTGCATAAATTTTTAAGGTTATATGCCAAAATTAAAAGAGCTACAAATTATAAAATGTTAGCTAGCTAACATTAGGCAATTTTTTTCAATAATCTTATCTCTTTTCTATTGAAATCAATTAAATGTTCTTCTTTCAATTCGTTTAAAAGCACATTTAGTGTTGGTCTAGAAGTTCCTATAAGTGACGCCATATCTTTTTGGGTATATGGATGTTTTATCACTCTATTTCCTGTGTCTTTACAGTCATAACCATACTCATCACACAATTCCTCTAAAAACTCCATAAGTCTAGTTTTTGAGTCTTTAAATAATAACAACTGCAAACGTCTTTCTAGTTTCTTAAATCTAAACCCAATAAGTTTATACACTCTAAAACTAAAGGTTTCATTATCGCGCATTAAAGTATGCATCGTATCGACACCTATTGGACAGATAGACGTTTCATTGTCTATGGACTGAGCAAATTCATCTCGCATACGTTCTCCCAAAATGGCTTTTTCTCCAAAGAGTTCTCCTTTAGTTAAAATAGCTTTTACTACTTCGTCTCCTGATTCGCTGTAATAACCAATCTTTACTTTACCTTTTTCTATAAGAAATACCTTGTTAGAATTATCAGCTTCAAAATAGATATAATCTTGCTTTTTATAAGAAGTAAACTCGTGAGATTTTCTATATGCTTTAAACTTATGAGGACACAGTATTTTAAACAAGTTAACATCCTCGAAAAACCAAACTGATTTCATAATATACTTGAATTGTGTTAGTTATCAAATTCAGTCGAAAGCACTTGCTTTATCCTTACATACAAAACAAAAAAAACTCCTGAAGAACCTTCAGGAGTTTTAGTATTCATTTCGTTAATGTTTATGCATTTTCTGCAGCAATTAGGTTTAATGCAGAACCAGCTTTATACCATGCAATTTGTGCCTCGTTATAGGTGTGATTCACTTTTATAGTGTCTTTATTACCATCTGCATGAACAACTTCAATAGTTAATTGCTTGTCAGGAGCAAACTCGTTTAAATCTAAGAAGTTAAACGTATCATCTTCCTGAATTAAATCGTAATCAGCTTCATTCGCAAAAGTTAATCCTAACATACCTTGCTTTTTCAAGTTGGTTTCATGAATACGCGCAAAAGATTTCACAATTACGGCAGCAACACCAAGATGTCTTGGTTCCATTGCAGCATGCTCACGAGAAGAACCTTCTCCATAGTTATGATCTCCAACTACAATCGTTTTAATGCCTTTAGCTTTATATTCACGTTGTGTATCAGGAACACCAGCATAATCTCCAGTAATTTGACTTTTAACCAAGTTTGTTTTCATATTGAATGCATTTACAGCACCAATTAAACAGTTGTTAGAGATATTATCTAGGTGTCCACGAAAACGCAACCAAGGTCCAGCCATAGAAATATGATCTGTTGTACATTTTCCATGTGCTTTGATTAATAACTTTGCACCTTTAATTTCATCTCCAATTGGCTTAAATGGCGTTAAAAGTTCTAAACGTTCAGAAGTTGGAGATACAATTACCTCTACTCCACTTCCGTCTGCTAATGGCTCTACGTATCCATTTTCTTTTACCTCAAAACCTTTAGGTGGTAATTCCCATCCTGTTGGTTCATCTAACATCACTTCTTCCCCATCTTCATTGATTAATTTATCAGTCAATGGATTAAAATCTAAACGTCCTGCAATAGCAATAGCAGCAGTCATTTCAGGCGATGCTACAAATGCATGTGTATTTGGGTTACCATCAGCACGCTTAGCAAAATTACGGTTAAACGAATGCACAATACTGTTTTTAGGCGCATTCTTAGGGTCTTCATAACGAGCCCACTGACCAATACATGGTCCACATGCGTTAGTAAAAATAGTAGCATCTAGTTTTTCAAAAATCTCTAAGATACCATCGCGCTCAGTTGTATATCGTACTTGCTCAGAACCTGGGTTAATCCCAAATTCAGCTTTTGTTTTTAATTTTTTATCTAAAGCTTGTTGCGCAATAGAGGATGCTCTTGATAAATCTTCATAAGACGAGTTAGTACAAGAACCAATCAATCCCCACTCTACCTTCATAGGCCAATCGTTTGCCTTAGCTTTTTCAGTCATTGTTCCTACTTCTGTAGCTAAATCTGGAGTAAAAGGCCCATTTAAGTGTGGTAACAACTCTGATAAATTAATTTCAATAACTTGATCGAAATATTGCTCAGGATTAGCATACACTTCAGGATCTGCTGTTAAATGTGCTTTTACTTTATTAGCTTCGTCAGCTACATCTTCTCTATCAGTAGCACGCAAGTAACGCTCCATAGACTCATCATAACCAAACGTAGAGGTTGTTGCACCTATTTCAGCTCCCATATTACAGATAGTACCTTTTCCTGTACAAGACATAGAAGTCGCACCAGGACCAAAATATTCTACAATAGCTCCAGTACCACCTTTTACAGTAAGTATTTCAGCTACTTTTAAAATCACATCTTTTGGTGCTGTCCATCCAGATAATTTACCTGTTAATTTAACACCAATTAACTTTGGAAATTTCAATTCCCAAGCCATACCTGCCATTACATCTACAGCATCAGCACCTCCAACTCCAATAGCAACCATACCTAATCCTCCTGCATTTACAGTATGCGAATCAGTACCAATCATCATTCCTCCAGGAAACGCATAATTTTCTAAAACTACTTGATGGATAATTCCAGCTCCAGGTTTCCAAAAGCCAATTCCATATTTGTTTGATACAGAGGCTAAAAAATCAAATACTTCACTACTCGTTTCATTTGCTCGTTTTAAATCGGCAGCCGCTCCTTGCTTTGCTTGAATTAAGTGATCGCAATGTACAGTTGTAGGTACAGCAACCTTGTCTTTACCAGCTTGCATAAACTGTAACAAAGCCATTTGCGCTGTTGCATCTTGACAAGCAATACGGTCTGGAGCAAAATCTACATAATCTTTACCTCTTACAAATGCTTTTTCTGGACTACCATCCCAAAGGTGAGAATATAAAATCTTTTCAGATAGTGTTAATGGTTTACCTACAACTTCACGTGCTTTATCTACACGTTCGGCCATGTTAGTATAAACCTTTTTAATCATGTCAATATCAAATGCCATATAAATCTTCTTTTATAGTGTTTACGTATTAAAATTATTAAAAAAAAGTGACACGTCTTTTTATTTAAGTAAGATATCACTTTAATTTAGATTTGTTATAAGTTACATTGCCTTTAAAGCATAATACTGCAACCATAACGTAGTAGCGATAATTTAATAAAATTCAACTCAAACTATCATAAAAAAAGGTTAATAAAAAAGCCCGAATTTTTAAATTCGGGCTTTTGAATATAAGTTGTTATGACTATTACGCCATTACTAATTGTTTTTGAGATGGTTTAAATTTAGTTAACACAATTCCATCTACTGCAGCTTCGTATTCTTCCATAGTTGGCGTACGACCAAGAATAGTTGATAATACTACAACTGGTGTTGATGATAATAATGACTCACCTTTTTTACCATCGGCATCTTTTACAACACGACCTTGGAATAAACGTGTAGATGTAGCCATTACTGTATCTCCAGGTTCAGCTTTTTCTTGATTACCCATACAAAGGTTACAACCAGGTCGCTCTAAATACAACATGTTTTCGTATTTAGTACGTGCAGCTGCTTTTGGTGCGTCGTCGTTAAACTCGAATCCTGAGTACTTTTGTAATACTTCCCAATCACCTTCAGCTTTCAATTCATCAACAATATTGTATGTTGGTGGCGCTACAACTAATGGCGCTTTAAATTCTACTTTACCGTGTTGAGCTTCGATATTTTTTAGCATTTGCGCTAAAATTTTCATATCACCTTTATGTACCATACATGATCCAACGAAACCTAAATCTACTTTTTTAGTTCCTCCATAGTAAGATAATGGACGTATTGTATCGTGAGTATAACGTCTTGAAGGATCTTCGTTGTTTACATCTGGATCTGCAATCATTGGTTCTGCGATTTCATCTAAATCGATAACCACTTCTGCATAATATTTAGCATCTGCATCTGGCTTTAATGCTGGTTTAGAACCTGATTTAAGCTCTTCTATTCTGCTGTTTGCTTTATCTACTAACCCTTGTAACATTTGCTTTTCGTTATCCATACCTTTTTTAATCATGATTTGGATACGATCTCTAGCAATTTCTAAAGATTCGATTAAGGTTTCTTCTTCCGAAATACAGATAGACGCTTTAGCTTTCATCTCTGCAGTCCAATCTGTAAATGTAAAGGCTTGATCTGATGTTAATGTACCAATGTGTACTTCGATAACACGACCTTGGAACACGTTTTCGCCATCAAATTGCTTTAACATTTGTTGTTGCGTTGCATGTACCACATCACGGAAATCCATGAAGCTTCTCATGTTACCTTTAAACGTAACTTTTACAGACTCTGGAATTGGCATTGTAGCTTCACCAGTTGCTAAAGCTAATGCTACAGTACCAGAATCGGCACCAAAAGCAACACCTTTAGACATACGTGTGTGTGAATCTCCACCAATAATGATATCCCAATCGTCTACCGTAATATCGTTTAATACTTTATGAATTACGTCTGTCATTGCGTGATAATGACCTTTAGGATCACGACCAGTAATTAAACCGAAATCGTTCATAAACTTCATTAAACGCGGAATGTTAGCTTTTGATTTGTCATCCCAAACCGAAGCTGTATGACAACCTGATTGGTAACCAGCATCTACAATTGGTGAAATTACGGTTGCTGCCATCATTTCTAATTCTTGAGACGTCATTAAACCTGTAGTATCTTGAGAACCTACAATGTTTACTTCTACACGAACGTTAGATCCAGCATGTAATGTTTTTCCTGGTGTCGTACCAACAGCATTTTTATTAAAGATTTTCTCAACAGCTGTTAACCCTTGGTTTTCTAAAGTAATTTCTTTAGAAGCTGCGTACACTTGAGGAATTTCGATACCTAAAGCTTTACAAGCAAAGGTTTGTAATTTTTTACCAAAAACCACAGCGTAAGATCCACCAGCTTTGATAAACTCCATTTTTTGTGGTGTTAATGCTGTAGAAATATCTTTAAGCTCTTGGTCTCCGTTATATAATTTTTTCTCTTTTGTATTAATCGTTAAAACCGTACCAGTTTTTACAGAATATACCTCTTTTAAAATTGGCTCGCCATCTGCATCTACAACTGTATTACCGTTTTCGTCTTTTTGTTTTACCCAGTTTTTAAGATCAATTCCAATTCCTCCTGTTACACCAACTGTAGTTAAGAAAATTGGTGCAATACCATTTGTTCCTGCGATTACAGGTGCAATATTAATAAATGGTACATAAGGTGATGATGGAATACCTGTCCATAATGCCACGTTATTTACACCAGACATACGAGAAGATCCTACACCCATTGTTCCTTTTTCTGCAATAAGCATAATACGTTTATCTGGATGTTGCTCTTTTAAAGCTAACACTTCTTGTTGCATCTCTTTGTTATGCTCAAAAATAGATTGACCATGTAACTCACGATCTGATCTTGAGTGCGCATCTGCACCTGGTGATAATAAATCGGTAGAAATATCACCAACACCAGCAACATAAGTTACAACTTGAATTTCTTCTTGAACTTCTGGAAGTTTTGTGAAAAATTCAGCTTGAGCATAGCTCTCGATTATCTCTTTTGCAATTGCGTTACCAGCTTTCATTGCTTGTTCTAAACGCTCGGTATCTGCTTCGTATAAAAATACTTGTGTTTTTAATACTTTAGCTGCAGCTTCAGCAATTGCTTTATCTTCACCTAAAGCTAAATCTAAAAGTACTTCTACAGATGGTCCTCCTTTCATGTGAGATAATTGCTCGAAAGCAAAGTCTGAAGTAATTTCTTCTACTTTAGTTTCACCTAAAATAATTTCTTTTAAAAAGTCTGCTTTTACACGTGCAGCACTTGTAGTACCTGGTAAAACGTTATATATAAAAAAGTTTAAAGAATCTTTTCTATGCTCGTTATTTTCATCTTTTATTTGCGCTATAATTTCGCTTAATAATTCTGCGCCATCAATAGGCTTTGGATGTAATCCTTGAAGTTTACGAGTTTCAATTTCTTTAAGGTAGTCGTTGTATGTTTGCATATATGTTTATATATATTTTATTATTGTAAAAAACGTAATGCACATAAGCATTACTTTATTTAAAACAGACAGCAAAATTACGAATTTTAATATGCATTTTAAAATATGCAACGAAATTGCATTTTCTTTGAAAATAAACCACGAAACAATAACAAAACAACGTTTAAGGTAAAAAATTAGCTTTTAAATTATTAGTTGAATAAAAATTTAACAATTCACCTTATTTAGAATGAGTCTTTATTGTAGTTTTTTCTGTCGAACAACCTAATTACCTACATGTTTATCTCTATAAAATAATATTGGTCGTTCAAAAAACGCATAGATTATTTGCGACATACTTAAAGTTAATACCAAGAACAAAAGCAACAGTAAACCTTTTTCAAAAAAAGCTAATTGTTCTATTTTAAAATTCCTTTGAATACTTAGCAGAATCAAAGAATAATTCACCAAATAAATAGCATACGATCGTGTACTTAAAAAGTAAAAGATCTTGCCAAAAATCTTGTTTTCTTTTAATTGAATACAATACGGAAACAACAAAGCACAACTCAGCAGTACTAAAGGCAAATAAAAAAACACATAAAAAACTAAATGCGTTTGAGGCAGTAAACTATAATGGTAAATCAAGAGATGAGTTCCTCCAAAAACAGTACATGCGATACTAATACAAATTTTTCGGTTTTGTTTAAAAAACGTAGCATAAGTATTCATTATATAGACTAATAAAAACCCAAAATAGATAGCATCCATTCTATATAACACTACTTTTCTAAACCCTGAGCTCCAATCTTTATAACTAGTAACATTAGCATTGTAATAATAACTTATTTTGAAAGCGAAAAGCGCAACTATCGTAATGAGCGTCACCTTTAAAAACAATTGCTTATGCTGCTTTTTAAACATAAAAAAAGACAAATACAGCAAAAAAGGAAGTAGTAAATAAGCATACTCTTCAATGGATAAACTCCAAGCTTCTGTAAAAAAATCAGGATGTGGATTTATAAAGTTTTGTAAAAACGGAATGTAAAGCCATAAGGTTTTAGGTAAAACATCACCAAGAATTAGTAGTAAAACGACATTAAGCACTAATACCAAAAAGTAATTAGGCAATGTCCTAAGCCAACGTCTTTTCCAGAAGGTTATTAAATCAGAAAATGAAGTCTTACCAGACTCAATATTTTTCAGCAGCAGGCCACCAATTAAATAACCACTGAGCACAAAGAATAAATCTACTCCTACAGCTCCTAAAGTTCTTGTAAAAAGTATAATTGGGTTATTGGTCTCTGTATAAAATAAAAATGTACAATGCGATATTACTACCAAACTGATAGCAATAGACCTAATAACATCTAAACCATAAATTCTTTTGGAACGCATTAAAGCCGCTTATTCTTTTTAAAAATAAGCAATTTACTGGATAATTGAAGTGAATTGAATTAGAACAAGCTTTTTATAATTTGCTCGTCGGTAACACCTTCAGCTTCGGCTTTGTAGTTTTTAATAATTCTATGTCTAAGAATACCTGTAGCAACAGCTTGAACATTTTCAATATCTGGAGAGAATTTTCCGTGTATTACAGAATGTGTTTTTGCAGCAAGAATTAAGTTTTGAGACGCTCTTGGTCCTGCTCCCCAATCCACAAACTCCTTAACCAAATCAGAAGCTGTAGATGCATTTGGTCTCGTTTTTCCAACCATACCAACAGCATATTCTATCACGTTATCAGCAACAGGAATACGACGTATTAAATTTTGAAAATCTATAATTTCTTGTGCAGTAAATAAAGCATTTACTGTTTTAGCAACATCAGTTGTAGTGGCTTTTACAACTTCGACTTCTTCAGCAAAAGATGGATATTCTAGATTAATTGCAAACATAAAACGGTCTAATTGCGCTTCTGGTAAAGGATAAGTTCCTTCTTGCTCAATCGGGTTTTGTGTTGCTAATACAAAGTATGGTAAATTTAGTTTGTAATGATGACCTGCAACCGTTACTGCACGCTCTTGCATTGCTTCTAATAAAGCAGCTTGCGTTTTCGGAGGTGTACGGTTAATCTCATCAGCAAGAATAATGTTAGCGAAAATAGGTCCTTTTATGAATTTAAACTGACGGTTTTCATCAAGAATTTCACTTCCAAGAATATCACTTGGCATTAAATCTGGTGTGAACTGTATACGTTTGAAATCTAATCCTAAAGCTTGAGCAATGGTATTTACCATTAAGGTTTTAGCTAAACCAGGAACTCCTATCAATAAAGAGTGTCCTCCTGAAAATATTGAAATCAAGATTTGGTTTACTACTTCATCTTGACCAATAATTACTTTGGCTATTTCACTTTTTAGGGCTTGATATTTTTTTACAAACTGTTCTACAGCTGCTACGTCAGACATATTATTCTTCTTTTTTTAACCAATTGCTGCTAAATTCACAATCTCTATATTCACCATTAACTTTTATGTAAGTATCCAATATTTTTTCATCTAGCCACTTGTCAATTGCTTTGTATTGCTTGTCTTGTTCAGCTAAACTTTTAATTTTCAAGTAGTCTTTAGCAAAATCGGCTTTGTGCTCATCAATTCTATCAGTAACCGTCAAGATTTTAAACTTAATACGGTTTACTCTATCTTCATCTTGATACACTAAACTTATTTCGTTGTCTTTTAGGTTTTGAATTTGAGTATATAATTCAGGATCCATTTTAGTTAACTCAAAATTGAAATCTTGAGTTTTTGGATTAATTAACTGTCCACCATCTTGTCTGGTTTCTTTTTCATCACTCATCTCTCTTGCTGCATCAGCAAAAGTAATTTCGCCATCAACTATACGTTGTCTAATTAATTCTATTTTATCTTTAGCTTCTTGAATTGCTTCTTGCGTAATTTCAGGACGTAAAAGAATGTGTCTTACATCGTAAATTTGACCTCTAATTTTTTCAAGGTAGATGATATGGTATCCAAAATCGGTTTCAAAAGGCTCAGAAATTTCACCTTCCTGTAAAGAGAAAGCAACATCTCTAAACTCTTTTACCATTTGAGGTCTTTTCTTATTTAAAGAGTATTTTCCACCATCTTTACGAGAGGCAACATCATCAGAATAAAATACAGCTTTTGTTGTGAAACTCGCTCCATTTTCGATAACATCAGCTTTAAATTCTCTTAACCTGTCAATTACCTTTTGTTTTTCTTCTTCAGATACTTTAGGAATCACTACTATTTGAGCCACTTTTAATTCAGTACCAAAAATTGGTCGTTCCTCTTCAGGGATTTCGTTGAAATACTCACGTACTTCTTCTGGAGTTACTTCAATATCCTCAACAATTTTACGCTGCATTTCCATTGCAAGCTTTCCGTTTTTGTTGATTTCAAAAATTTCTTCTCTTAGACTTTCTTCTGAGTCTTTATTATAGAATTTTAAGATCTCTTCCATTGAACCAATTTGCTCCATTAAATAGCTCATTTGCTGGTCGATGTTAGAACGGATTTCTAACTCATTTACCACAATACTATCTTGTATAGCATGATGTGCATACAGTTTATCTTCTAGCAGCTTACCAAACAACTGACAACGTGAAGGCATTTCGCTAGCTGAAACTCCTCTTTGTTGTAACTGAATGATTTCTTTGTCTAAATCGGAGTCTAATACTACATAGTCTCCAACTACTGCTGCTACACCATCTATTTTTTTACGTTGGTTAGCAGTATTAACAGTATCTACAGACTTTACCTCTTCTTTTTCTTCGATAATTTCTTGAGCATTGGCAAATGTAAATCCAAGCAGTGTTGTTACTGTAAACAGAAACTTTGTATTAGTTAAAAATTTCAAATTGATTGTTTTTAATTGCATCTTTGGTAATATCTTTTTCAAGTTGCTTTATAAGCTCTAACTTCCTTTTATTTATTATTATTTGATTAATGGTAGGTTTTACATACTCTAATGGAGCATAATCATTTTGCAGTAATACATCATTAATTTGCATCAAATATAGGTGTAATGAATCTTTGAGTTGTAAAAAATTAGATTTTTTTAACAGTTCTTTTTTATTCTCTGCATTTAAAACTGGTACCTTCTCAATAACTTGCGAAGTTTTTACCCAAACAGAATCGTTTAACGAGTAGGATTTAAACTGAACCGAAATAGAATCTAAATATCTTTTATCATTGACATCAAATCGTTTAAAACGTTTTTCTATATCGTCAAGATTAATTGCATTTTGAGGAATATTGATATATCTAAACTTTACAAGCTCTTCGTTAAGCTTAAATGTTTCCTTGTTTTTTGAATACACTGTATCAGCTTCAGACTGACTTACCGTTGTATCAATATTTTTCTTTACTAAAGCATCTAAATAGGCTTTCGTAAACAAGTCCTTTTTATATTGACTTACTAATTTATTGAAATTATTTTGTGTGTTTTCAGGCAAGTTACGTTCAGCACCTTCAACCAACAATAATTGGGTTGCCCAACGTGTAATGTAGTTGTTAACTAATAGCGTGCTATCTTCTACCGAAGTTCCCTCAGCCACTAAATCTTTTATATCTTCTTCGTAAAGATAGGTTTCGTTAACACGAGCTATAGGAGTTCTATCTTCTGTCTTTTTAAAAAAATCACAGGATAAAACACACAAAAAAGTTATTATAATAACGCTAAAACGTTTAATCAAAACTAGTTTAAAATTTGAGATTTTACCTTTTCTAAAACAGCATTATCAACTTCTACTTTATAAGTTTCATTTAGGCTTTGTAACCAGTTTTGTTCAATGTAGTTTTGATAATCGCTTATAACCATACCTTTTGCCTCTTCAAAAGTTTTTGTACTCTTAGGAAGCACTTTATCTACTTTTATAACATGGTAAGCTCCATTGTAATTGTAAATTTTTGAAAGTCCTTCTTTGTATTCAAAATCTTTTGGTAAAGATTGGTGTTGTGTGTCCATAATACCTCTTGTAAAAATCACTTTTTGTTCTTTATCAGTATTAAGTTGAGTATTTATCTCATCCACAGTTTTACCAGCTTTAAAAAGGTCTATCACTTTAGAAACATCTTTCTTTTTTGCAGCAGTTGCAACTACTCCATCAATTCTATTTTCCCAAACGTAGTTTGAAGAATTTTTATTGTAATAAGCTTCAAGCCCAACAGTATCTTTTACTGCTGCATTCCACACTTGTTTTTCCATAAGGTCAAACAATAACAATCCATCTCTGTATTCGTTTAAAATAAATGCAAAATTTTCATCTTCAAACTCAAGATTATCTTCTCTGTATTTAATAAGGTTAGCATCTAAAAAAGCGTTATATTCTTTAGAAATAACATCTTTTGGTGAAACATTTTTCCCTAAATACCCTCTTTGTACACTTTTAAGATGGTTAGCAAAATCACCATAGCTAAATTCAGTATTTCCTATAACTAGAAAGTTTTTCTTAGCATCAAAACCTGAAGGAACATTCCAAGCGCCTTTGAAAAAGTCATCAACAATTAAGGTTTCAAAATAAGTTAAGGCTTTTTCGTTTTCAGTAATCTTGTAACTGGATTTCAATTTTTCGGTTAATGCTGTATTTATTAATGCTGAACGAGAATCGCGCTTAACCCTTTGTTCTAATTCAGGTTTCATAACATCAAAAGCATCTAACGGTTTTTTATCCACTAGCTTAACTATGTGCCAACCGTATTCTGATTGAAAAGGCTCAGAAATATCACCAGCATTTTTAAGAGCAAATGCACCATCTTCAAAAGCTGTTGAGCTTAATTGACCGCTTTTAAATGGTGATAACAATCCTCCTTTCCCTGATGAACTTTTATCGTCCGAAAATTGTTTAGCCAACATTTCAAAACTCTCTCCTTGTTCAATCTTTTTATATAGTTCGTTGATACGTACTTCTGGTTTTAAAGTAGAATCCATTTGCTTGTTTGACACCATTATATGCTTAACTGTAACCTCTCCTCTTGATGGTCTTTTGTCTTCTACCTTTAAAATATGATATCCAAAACTACTTCTAAATGGCATCGATACTTCTCCAACATTTGTATTGTAAGCTACATTTTCAAAATCGTAAACCATTTTAAATGCCGAAAAATAGCCTAAATGCTCAGCGTAAGTTTCGTAACCCTTATAATTTAACGCTCGTGAGTTTTGCTGCTTGTAGTTAGTATTTAAATCATTAAAAACTGTTTCAAAACCTTCTTTTTGTGCACGTTTTCTAAGCTCTAACAAGTCGTTGTAAACAGCAGTAGTATCATTATTTGAAGCATCAAACCTAAATAAAATATGA
The DNA here is from genome assembly GCF_050509525.1 of Gaetbulibacter sp. PBL-D1. NCBI lineage: Bacteria > Pseudomonadati > Bacteroidota > Flavobacteriia > Flavobacteriales > Flavobacteriaceae > Gaetbulibacter > Gaetbulibacter sp. PBL-D1. The sequence continues at coordinate 40,728 of NZ_JBNWKB010000017.1, forward strand.
GAAACTTTTACATCGTAAGCCAAACGATCGTAAGCCTCTTTAACCAAAGCATCAGTTACTTTATTATCGGTTAAATAGTTTTTGGTAAGTTGTTTTTTATAGTTTAAAAATTCTCTTTTATAATTAGCATTCTCATCTAATCCTAATCGTTTTGCTTCTTTTATCTTAAGCTTATAATTGATAAACAATTTTAAATACTCATCTACATCTTTTTGAGATTCGTCTTTTACCAATTCAAGATTTTTATTGTAAACTCTAATAAACTCTGATGCTTTTACAGGATCTCCATCAACTGTAAACAATACATCTTGCTTATTTGTTTGGGCAACACTAAATGCTGTGAAACAAAAAAAAGCAGAAAGTACAAATAACTTTAAATTCATAAATTTAGTAGTCTATTATGTGATTTGAGCAAAAATAAAACAATTAGAATATTAAACAACATGCTTTTACATCACTTTTACATTTTACTTAAAAAAACTAACTATATTTAGTCCGTTTAAATTATACTATCATGAAGTATACTACCGAAATCATTATTGAAAGTCCTATTGATACGGTTATCAGAAAACTAGACAATCCTGAAAACCTTAAACATTGGCAACGTGGTTTGGTATCTGCCGAACATATTTCGGGTACTCCTGGAGAATTTGGTGCAAAAATGAAGCTGAAATACAAAATGGGTAAAAGAGATATGGAGCTTATTGAAACCATTACTTATAGAAACCTACCTCATGAATTTCATGCAACTTATGCTACCAATAGCATGAATAACATCCAGGAAAATTACTTTAAAGAAAATAGCGAAGGCCATACTATTTGGACATCTAAAAGTGAGTTTATCCCTTTAAACTTCTTTATGAAAATTATGACTAAGCTTATGCCTAAAGCTTTTAAAAAACAATCGTTACTTTACATGCAAGATTTTAAAAATTTTGTTGAAAACGGAACATCTGTTGCCAATGCGTAAACTAAAACTCATTTGGGATTTTAGAGGTCCAGCTGCACTGCAAACCGCTAAACACCATGAAATTCACTTAAAAGAATATATTAACATTCAAAAACTTAACGTTACAATAACAGGTTTTGAAGCCATTAACGATATGCATGCAATTGCATTTTTAGTTATAGACGAAAACAACATGAAACCTGTAAGAGATGCACTTAAACCTCATAGAGGTCAAGTGTACAATAATTAATATTTACTCATGAAAAAAACCTTTTTACTATTATCAACAGCACTTGCCTTATTTACAAATTGCAAAAAAGAAAAAGCGTCAGAACAAGCACAAGAACCTACCAAGACTTACGTTGAAGAACCACACTCTTTTGCTCAACCTAACAAAGCAGTAATAACACATTTAAATTTAGACATTGAAGTAGACTTTAATACTGAAAGAGTTTCAGGAACCGCTACTTATGATATAAAAAACAATAACTCTAATACCATTGTATTAGACACTAAATACCTAGAAATACAATCGGTTTTAGCTGATGGACAACCAACCGAGTTTTCATTAGGTGAATTTAATGAGCAACTTGGTAAACCTCTTACTATCACTATCAAAGAAGACACTAAAACCATTAGTGTTAATTACAACACTACCAACAAAACAGAAGCGCTACAATGGCTTAGTCCTCAACAAACAGCTGACAAAAATCATCCGTTTTTATTCACTCAAGGTCAAGCTATATTAACACGTACTTGGATACCAATTCAAGACAGTCCTCAAGTTAGAATTACTTATGATGCTACAGTAAAAGTGCCTGTTGAGTTAATGGCAGTAATGAGTGCCGAAAACCCAAAAGAAAAGACCAAAGATGGCGTTTATCATTTTAAAATGAAACAAGCCATATCGCCTTACCTTATTGCTTTAGCTGTAGGTGATATTGAATACAAACCGGTTAGCGACAGAACAGGAGTTTATGCAGAAAAATCTATGATTGAAGCTGCTCACTATGAGTTTTCTGATATGGAAAACATGGTTGCAGCTGCTGAAAATTTATATGGAACATATGACTGGGATCAGTTTGATGTAATTGTCCTACCTCCTAGTTTTCCTTTTGGTGGTATGGAAAACCCAAGACTTACTTTTGCTACACCTACAGTAATTGCAGGAGATAAAAGTTTAACCTCTTTAATCGCTCATGAATTAGCACACTCTTGGTCTGGTAATTTAGTAACCAACGCTACATGGAATGACTTTTGGCTTAACGAAGGTTTTACAGTTTATTTTGAAATAAGAATCATGGAGGCACTTTATGGAAAAGACAGAGCAAATATGATTGCACTCATAGGAAGACAAGATCTTACCGAAGAAATTGAAGCCTTAAAAGATACTCCTGAAGCTACAAAACTGAAACTAGACCTAAAAGGACAAAATCCTGATGATGGCATGAACAGTATCGCTTACGATAAAGGTTATTTGTTTTTAAGAACACTAGAAGAAACCGTAGGAAGAGAAAAATTTGATGCGTTCATTAAAGACTATTTTAATACACATGCTTTTTCTACACTTACAACCGAAGATTTTGTAGAGTATCTTAATACTAACTTGTTACAAAAAAACAATATCACTTTTAATGTTGAAGAATGGATTTATCAACCAGGTGTTCCTGATAATCAATCTAAAATTGTATCAGATAAGTTTAAAAAAGTTGAAGAAGCTATTGATCAGTTTATTTTAAGAACTGCTGTTTACAAACCTTTAACCGAAAATTGGACTACACAAGAATGGGTTCACTTTGTGAGAAATTTACCTGAAGACATTACCACTAAACAATTAGCAATGCTTGATAATGCTTTTGATTTTTCAAACGCAAGCAATTCGCACATAGCTATGGTATGGTTTGAGCAAGCTATAAAACACAATTACCACAACAATAATGTAGACAAAAACATTGACAGCTTTTTAACTCGTGTAGGAAGACGTTGGTATGTTGAAACACTATTTAGAGCGTTTAAGAATGCCAACAGGGTTGATGAAGCTCTTGTTATTTACAAAAAAGCAAGACCTAATTACCACTCAGTTACTGCTGGTACAATTGACAAGCTACTAGGTTATAGTCCTGAATAAAAAAAGTATAGAATGAAAAAAATTGTTTTACTCATTTTAGTTTGCATTGCTACAATTGCTTGCTCTTCGTCCAAAAGTGCAATAAAGGAAACCTCTAAAAATCAAGCTCAAATTTTAGTTAACGAATATATGTTTTTGGTGACTGAAATTTCAACCGATGACAGTTATGGATATTCTCCTAAAAATGCTGTTGAAGTTGGAGGAGTGAGTGAAAATGAAGGTCCGATGAACGAACGCAGATACCTTAATGCCTTAACAGGACCAAATGGTGAAACCGTTTCTTATTACAGAGCAGGAAGCTGCTGTCCTGTAAAAAGTGAAAATGGAATAATGGGTCATGCTATGTTAGACAATTACAGAGTGACTTGGGAAGGTTCAAAGGATACTGTTTCAATATATATAAACATGTATGATTCCTCAAAACTAAAAGCGCCTAAAGGGTTTGGGTTAAGAAAATAAACTATGAGACTACTACTTTTTTGTTGTGTATTATTTATTTTCAAAACATCTTTTTCACAAGATTATCCTGAAGGCACAAAGCATATAAAAACAATATTATCGACTGTTTATAAAAAGAAAGACACCCTTGAACACAGAAAGCTTGTTACATATTACGATGAAAATTGGAATGTCCTACATAATACCAATACACTTTCTTCAGCTTTAGACAAAGGCTCTAAAACAGTAACATTAATAGATACTGATAAGAAATATGTATCAGCAATAATTACTTCTGAAAAAGACACATTAGATTACATAGTCTATCTATATGATGACAAAGGTAACAGAACTAATTATTACCAAATAAGAAAAGGTGACACTCTAAATGACCAAAAAAGAACTTATGATGAGTTTGGTAACAATACTAAACTTTATAATAAAAAAAACGGCAACTATTATTTAAGCTTTGAGGCCAACTATAACAAGCATGGTGAAGTTACACAAAGACATTGGTATAATGTTAACCAAGACATAATTAAAATTGAAAAGTTTATTTATTCAGATGATGGAAAAACTAAAAAATACTTCAAAACCAACAATAAAGGCAACTTAGAACTACAAACCGAAACTCAAGAAATAGCTCATAGAGTTATTAAAAAAACATATCATACTGAAGCTAGAGGCATAAATTATGGAATAACAATTATTAAGAAAAAAGGATATTATTCTATAACCAAAAATGACGAAAAAGACCAACTTAAACGATTAGAGATTTTTGACAAAAAAGGAAAACTCACTACTTCGGTCTATATAAACTACGAAGAGTTATAATATAATTTTAGTGTCTTCTGCTAACAACTCATTTACAAAACTGCCAAACTCGGTTTTAAACTCAATATATTTTTCACCTGTAGCAGGACCATTAAATCCTGTATGAATTTTTCTTACTGCTCCTTTTTTATCTATAAAAATGGATGTTGGATAAGACAATACATGGTTTAACATTGGTAGTTTCTCTTGTGCTTTGGTTTTATTAGAGGTTCCGTATTGTGCCAATAGTATAGGATATTCAATCCCAACATCATTTTGTAATCGTTTTATACTATTAAAGGCTTTTTCTTCAGTTTTAGAATACTCAAAAGCAAGTGCAACAAAAGCAATATCTTTATCTTGATTGTTCTTATAATATTCAGAATAAAATTTACTTTCATCCAAACAGTTAGGACACCAGCTACCCATAATTTGCACCACAACCACTTTATCTTTAAACTGCTCATCAGCTAAAGACACCATTTCACCTGATGCATCAGGAAAAGAAAACTCCAACGCATCATAACCTTCTTTTAAATAGGTTAAATCGTTAGCGTTAGGTAATTCAAAAGTGTCATTTCTATTTGCTACAAAAGGCTCTTTCCAATGTGATCCAGAGTAAAACATACCTTCCATTGTACTATCAGTTACTGTAGCAGTAAATAAAAATGCATGTGCACCATCAAAGGTTGACAAACTTAATTTATTAGCATTAATAACACCTTCAAGATATCTGTAATCGCCAGTTGTGGTTCTAAAAGTTCCTGTTACTTTATTTCCATCTTGCTTAAAAATACCTTTAGCTATGTATTTATCTTCTTCAGAGTTTGGGCTAAAAAGCGTTTCCCAACTCCCTTCAACTGTATATTTAGAGACTCTTTCGCTTGTAGCAAATCGCTCAGAGTTGCCAAACTCCGCTTCAAAATCAACCACACGATTCAAGTCCTCTTTTACATAAAATCCTTTAAGCATATCGCCTTCTATCTTCGCTTTTAAATAAGCGTCAAAAACTGGCATTTGAATAATTACCGAGTCGTTAGCATAAGTAATCTCATTTACTAAAATAACTTCTTCAGCATTAAATATTTTAATGGACTTAGGTGCAGTTACTTCAAAGTTAAACGGTAAGTTTAAAGTGTCATTGACTTTAAGCGTTGCTCTATAGTTTCCTGTTTTTAGCTTTTCAGGATTGTCTTTACACGACACTATAAGCAATATAAGTAGCAAAGTGAGGTATTTTTGCATAAATAAAATGGATTAATTATATACTCTCCAAAGAAAAACAAGGTGCAACACAAAAACAAACATCGAGCATTAAAAAATTCAATAGCAGACTAAAATCTTTTATATAGGAGCAATTATTACTCAAAAAGTAAGTGACTAACTACAAATTTATTATTCACAATAATAAAAACAGAAATTAGTTAGCAATATTTGAATCATTGCAGCAATGTTTTATCTTTGTCGATTCTATTTAAAACATCACATGAAGATTTCATATAATTGGTTAAAGCAGTTTATAAAAACAGATTGGAGTCCTGAAAAAACTGGAGAACTCCTAACTGATTTAGGCTTGGAAGTTGAAGGTATTGAGTCGTTTCAATCCATTAAAGGTGGACTTGAAGGTATAGTTGTTGGAGAGGTTCTTACCTGTGTACAACACCCAAATGCTGACAGACTAAAAGTTACTACTGTAAATATTGGTGAAGAAACGCCTTTACAAATTGTTTGTGGAGCACCTAATGTTGCTGCTGGTCAAAAAGTACCTGTCGCTACTATAGGAACTACACTTTACACAAGCGAAGGTGAAGCTTGGAAAATCAAAAAAGGAAAAATTAGAGGTGAAGAAAGCCACGGAATGATTTGCGCTGAGGATGAACTTGGTCTAGGATCGTCTCATGAAGGTATTTTAGTTCTAGATGAAAAAATAAAGGTTGGCGCATTAGCTTCTGAAATTTTCAAAGTAGAAAACGACCATGTTTTTGAAATTGGGTTAACTCCTAATAGAGCTGATGCAATGAGTCATTTTGGTACTGCAAGAGACCTCAAAGCTGGCTTACTTCAAAAGGATATTAATCTTGAGTTGATAACACCTTCAGTAAGTGCGTTTCATGTAGATAGCAGAACTTTAAAAATTGATGTAGAAGTTAATGATAAAGAACTAGCTCCTCGTTATTGCGGAGTTACAATTTCTGGAATAAAAGTTGAAGCATCTCCTGCTTGGTTACAAAACCGATTAAAAGCCATTGGTTTAGCGCCAAAAAATAATGTTGTAGATATCACCAACTATGTACTTCATGAACTTGGTCAACCCTTACATGCTTTTGATGCTAATAAGATTACAGGAAATAAAGTTATTGTAAAAACGCTACCTAAAGGTACTAAGTTTACAACTTTAGATGAAGTAGAACGCGAGTTACATGAAGAAGATTTAATGATTTGTGATGCCGAAAAACCTATGTGTATTGCTGGTGTTTTTGGTGGTATAGAGTCTGGAGTAACCGAAAGTACAACTAGTATCTTTTTAGAAAGTGCTTATTTCAATCCTGTAAGTGTGCGAAAAACAGCTAAAAGACACGGTTTAAATACTGATGCTTCTTTTAGGTTTGAACGTGGTATTGACCCTAACATTACTGAATATGCACTAAAACGTGCTGCATTATTAATTCAGGATATTGCTGGTGGCGAAATAACGAGTGACGTTATTGACATGTATCCAAATAAAATTGAAGATTTTCAGGTACGTTTAAGTTTTGAAAACGCTAAAAAACTTATTGGAGAGGAAATTCCTAAAGAAGTTATCAAAAGAATACTTACGTCCTTAGACATTAAAGTAAATAACGTTACTGAAGCTGGTTTAGGACTAACAGTTCCTGCCTATAGAAATGACGTACAACGTGAAGCTGATGTTATTGAAGAAATCTTGAGAGTTTATGGTTACAACAACATTAAAACCACTGAAAAACTAAATGCTTCAATTTCAAACTCATCGCGTTTTGAAGATTATAAATTGCAAAATATTGTAGGTAATCAATTGTCTGCTCAAGGATTTTATGAGATTATGGCAAATTCACTTACAAATCCAAAATACATTGCTTTAACGCAAAACTTAAACGACGAGCATAATGTAGAAATGCTTAATCCGTTGAGTAACGATTTAAGCGTTATGCGTCAAAGTCTACTGTTTTCTGGTTTAGAAGCTGTAAGTCATAACATCAACAGAAAAAGAGACAACCTTAAATTATATGAGTTTGGTAAAACTTATCACAACTACAATGGTAATCGTGAAGAGCACAAACACTTATCTCTTTTTGTTAGCGGAAACAGAAATACTGAACGTTGGAACGCTCCAACACAACAAAGTGATTTCTTTTACCTAAAAGGAACTATTACTGCTGTTTTAGAACGTCTTGGTATAACTTCGTTAAAAGTTTCTCCTATTAAAAATGATGTTTTTAGTGAAGGTATTTCTTTATCTAAAGGAAAAGTCAAACTAGTAGAATTTGGATTAATCGGTAAAAAAGTATTGAAACATTTTGGAATAGCCCAAAGCGTACTTTTTGCTGATTTTAATTGGGGTAACATTTTAGAAACTGTTAAACAGAATAACATTACTTTTAAAGACATTCCTAAATACCCAGAAGTAAGACGAGATTTTGCGTTGTTACTTGATGATAATGTTACTTTTGAGCAAATAGATACTATTGCTATGCAAACTGAAAAACAGCTTCTTAAAGATGTTGATTTGTTTGATGTATATCAAGGTAAAAACCTTCCAAAAGGTAAAAAGAGTTATGCTGTGAGTTTTACATTACAAGACGAGCACAAAACACTTACAGATAAGCAAATAGATAAAATTATGAACAAGTTGCAATCTAATTTTGAAAAGCAACTTGGAGCTGAATTAAGATAAACCAATACCAACACGCTTAATTGTAATAAAGAGAGTGCTTCTTAGATTTAAAGTATTAACAGTTCTAGCTATAATGCTGTTTACCTACAACAACTCTGTAGCGCAACAGCTTGTTATTGATGTACAAGAGCAAGACTCTACTTCAATATGGCAATTAGCAAAGCATGATTTTAAATACACTTTAAAAGGTGTAGGACATTCTTTTACTAGACCGCTACATTGGAAGTCTAAAGATTTTGAAAAGCTTGGTTTATTTGTTGCAGGTACTGCAGCACTTAGTTTAGCGGATGAGCCTATTCGTGACTTTGCTTTAAACAATAAAGACGACTTCCCTACACCATTAAGAGATTTTGGTTGGTATTTTGGTAGTCCACAAAACTACTTTATGGCAAATGCAGGTTTATATGCGTTTGGGATATTTACTAAAAATGAAAAAGTCCGTAAAACTAGTGTTTTAATTATATCATCATCTATAACTACAGGTTTAATACAAACTGTTAGTAAAGCTGCAATTGGTAGAGCTCGTCCTGGTTCTGGTTATGACAACTACACTTTTAAACCCTTTTCAGGCGAAGCCGCTTTTAGATCCTTTCCTTCGGGACATACTATTCTTTCTGTAACTATGGCACATTCAATTGCCAAACAATTTAAAAACCCTTGGGTTAAAGCAGGTATTTATACCGTTGGAGCAATTCCTCCAATATCAAGAATTATTGATGATGCGCATTGGGTTACTGACATTGCTTTTAGTGCAATTGTTAGTATAGTTGTTGTAGATAGTATTGATAAGTTTTTAAACGATGAAAATGCTTACAACACTCCTAAAAGAGAAAAACAAATCAGCTGGAATATTAAATTCAGTACCAACCAAATAGGTTTAGTAGGTACGTTTTAATTTAAACTTCAATTTTAAAAATATTATACTTTTTTTAATGATTAAGCCTCAAATAATCATTAATTTTAGCATAAATAAAAAATCACAATATTATGGCAACCGTAACTTTAAAAGGAAATACAATACATACTTCAGGAACTTTACCATCTGTTGGTTCTAAAGCTCCAGATTTCACCCTTACCACAAACGATTTAGGCAGTAAATCGTTAAATGATTTTAAAGGCAGCAATGTAATTTTAAACATCTTCCCAAGTGTTGATACTGGTACTTGTGCTCAATCTGTAAGAACTTTTAACAAAGAAGCAAGTAGCTTAAACAACACTAAAGTATTGTGCATCTCTAAAGATTTACCTTTTGCACAATCACGTTTTTGTGGTGCTGAAGGACTAGATAATGTGATTAGTTTATCTGATTACAAAGATGGCAGTTTTGGGAAAGCTTATGGCTTAGATTTTACTGATGGTCCATTAGAAGCTTTACACTCTAGATGTATTGTAGTAATCAATGCTGATGGTGTTGTTACACATACTGAGCAAGTTGCTGAAATTGTAGACGAACCTAACTACAAAGCTGCATTAGACGCTTTATCTTAATTTACAAATGCCCAAAAAGGAGTCTTTTTTACAAAACAGATTAAAAAGCGTAGGTTTTGCCTATAAAGGTGCTGCTTACTTAATCAAAACTGAAGCAAGTATAAAAATTCAGATAGTAGTAGCTATTCTAGTTACTGCTGCTGGATTTTATTTTAATATTTCTACTACCGAATGGTTATTTCAAATAGCGTTTATTGGTTTAGTAATAAGTATTGAAGGTGTTAATACTGCTGTTGAATATATTGCAGATTTTATTCATCCTGAACATCACAAGTCAATTGGCAGAATAAAAGACATAGCTGCTGGAGCAGTTTTTATCGCATCGGTTACAGCTATTATAGGCGCTTTGGTGATTTATATCCCAAAGTTGTTTTAATACTAATTACGTTAGGATAAACGTTAGTAATTTGTATTTTTGTTTTAATCTAACAATGCGTTGATGGCGAAGAAGAAAACCAAAACTAAAAGCAGTAAAACTTCTAAATTTAAAAAGCCGAATTTAACATTAACAAGCCAACAAAAATTAATTTTTGGTAGTTTGTTGATGATATTTGGTATCATACTCTTTATAGCTTTCTTGTCGTTTTTATTTAGTGGAAAAGCAGACCAAAGCATTGTTAGTCAATTTCCTTCTCGCGAGCAAGAAGCCGAAAACTGGATGAATGTTATTGGTGCTTGGTTAAGCGAATTGTTTATCACTAAAGGATTTGGTATTGCATCGTTTATCTTTTCAGGTTTACTATTCCTTTCAGGTGTTTACGTTACACTAGATATTAATAAAACTAAGCTAAGAAAACACTGGATATGGGGAACACTCATTGTTATTTGGTTATCCATATTTTTTGGTTTTTTCACACATAAATACAACATACTTGGAGGAACCATAGGCTTTGAAATGAACTCTTATTTCCAAGATTATATTGGTAAAATTGGTACAGCTCTACTCCTACTTTTTGGGTTGATTTCTTATTTAGCTATCCGATTTAAATTTACAGGTCAAACCTTTGTAAACCTTTTTAAACGTGCCAAAAAAGACCTTAAAAATGAGTTCAACACTACCTCTGATGATGATACTTCAATTGCTGTAGATAATGACCTAACTGCCGAAGCTGAAGATATCAAATCTGCTTTTGAGCTTAATGTTCAAGACACCCTAGAGCCAACTATTGAAAACCATTCAAAACCAGAACCTAAAAAAGAGCCTATAAAAGTTGAAGTTACTGAAGAGGTTAAAGAAGACGTAGAAATAGAGATTGAACAATTTGAAGAAGAAATTTCTGAAGCTGATAACTTATCAAATAAGCTCGTTGAAGATTTCGGACAGTTTGACCCAACACTAGAACTTAGTAAGTTTGAATTTCCGCCTTTAGATTTGTTAAAAAAATACGATTCTGAAGGTATCACCATAAACCAAGAAGAGCTAGAAGAAAACAAAAACCGAATTGTAGAAACCCTGAATAACTACAAAATTGGAATTTCTAACATTAAAGCTACTATTGGACCAACAGTAACACTTTATGAAATTGTCCCTGAAGCTGGAGTAAGAATTTCAAGAATCAAAAACCTTGAAGATGATATTGCATTATCGCTTTCAGCATTAGGAATTCGTATTATTGCTCCTATTCCAGGAAAAGGAACCATAGGTATTGAGGTGCCAAACAAAAACTCAACTATTGTTTCCATGCGTTCGGTAATTGCTTCGCAAAAATTTCAAAAATCTGACATGCAATTGCCTATTGCTTTTGGTAAAACCATTAGCAATGAAACTATGGTTGTAGACTTAGCAAAAATGCCTCATTTACTTATGGCAGGTGCTACAGGACAAGGAAAATCAGTAGGTTTAAATGCAGTTTTAACTTCGCTATTGTATAAAAAACATCCTGCAGAAGTTAAGTTTGTGTTGGTTGATCCTAAAAAAGTAGAACTTACTTTATTCAATAAAATTGAGCGTCATTATTTGGCAAAACTACCCGATAGTGAGGAAGCCATAATTACCGATAACACTAAAGTGATTAACACGTTAAACTCTTTGTGTATTGAAATGGATAATCGTTACGAAATGCTTAAAAACGCAATGTGTCGTAACATTAAAGAATACAACGAAAAGTTTAAAGCTAGAAAATTAAATCCAAACGATGGACATCAATACTTACCATATATTGTCTTGGTTGTTGATGAGTTTGCCGATTTAATTATGACAGCAGGAAAAGAAGTTGAAACTCCAATTGCGCGTTTAGCACAATTAGCTCGTGCCATTGGTATTCACCTAATTATTGCTACACAACGTCCATCGGTTAACGTTATTACAGGTATTATTAAAGCAAACTTCCCTGCTCGTATCGCTTTTAGAGTAACTTCAAAAATAGACTCACGTACTATTTTAGATGGAGCTGGAGCAGACCAACTTATTGGTCGAGGAGATATGCTTTACACTCAAGGAAACGACATTATAAGAATACAATGTGCTTTTGTTGACACACCAGAAGTAGAAAAAATCACTGAATTTATTGGTGCACAAAAAGCATATCCAGATGCTTACCTTTTACCAGAGTATGTTGGTGAAGAAAGTGGCACAAGTATTGATATAGATATAGAAGACAGAGATAAGCTGTTTAGAGAAGCTGCCGAAATAATTGTAACTGCACAACAAGGTTCAGCATCATTGTTGCAACGTAAATTAAAATTAGGTTACAACAGAGCTGGAAGGTTAATTGACCAACTTGAAGCTGCTGGTATTGTTGGTGGTTTTGAAGGCAGTAAAGCACGTCAGGTTTTAGTACCAGATTTAGCAGCATTAGACCAACTATTAGAAAACGAAAGCCTTTAGGCACAAAAAACATAATGATGAAAAAAATTGTAATAGCATTAGTCCTTTTAATCAGTTTTAGCACAGTAGCACAAAATTCAGCTAAAAACTTACTTAATGAAGTTAGCGCAAAGATTAAAAGCTATGAAAACATTAGTATTGACTTTAAATATGCATTAAAAAATACAAGCGAAAACATTGACCAAGAAACTCGTGGTGATGTTGTAATGCAAGGTGAAAAATACAGACTTAACATTTTAGGAGCTACTAGAATTTTTGATGGTAAAACCCTTTATACGATAAGTCCTGATGATGAAGAAGTAACTATTTCTTCAGATAATTCTGAAGATGAAAGCACAATCACACCTAGTAAAATGTTATCTTTTTACGAAGATGGTTACACATACACAATGGATATTGTTCAAAATGTAAATGGTAGAAAAATTCAATATGTAAAACTAAGTCCTATTGATACTAATTCTGAAATTAAGCAAGTTTTATTAGGTATTGATGCACAAACCAAGCATATTTACAACCTTATTGAAGTTGGTAAAAATGGAACAAAAACAACTTTAACTGTTAATTCTTTTAAAACTAATGAGCCGATTTCAAAATCCTTATTTACTTTTGATGAGAATAAGTATAAAGATTACTACATCAATAAATTGGATTAGGCTTTAATTAATGAAAATACTTGATAGGTACATACTTAAAACGTACTTAAAAACATTTATGAGCGTGTTTGTGATACTCATGCTCATTTTTGTTTTACAATCTATTTGGTTGTATATAAGTGAACTTGCAGGAAAAGATTTAGCGGTTTCTGTAATACTTAAGTTTCTTGTATATGTAACTCCTACCCTTATTCCTCTAATTTTACCGCTTACTATTCTTTTAGCCTCAATAATGGTGTTTGGTAGCTTTGCCGAAAACTATGAATTTGCCGCGATGAAATCTACAGGTATTTCATTACAAAGAGCAATGAGAGGCTTAAGTGTTTTTATACTCATACTTGCTGTAGTTACATTTTTCTTTGCTAACAACGTTATTCCTTGGGCAAACTATAACTTTTATAACTTAAGAAAAAACATTGCCAAAACCCTACCTGCTATGGCAATTGCCGAAGGGCAGTTTAACGAAGTTGGTAACTACAATATTAAAGTAGAAGAAAAAAGTGGTGAAAAAGGCCAGTACTTAAAAAATGTTTACATACATAAAAAAAACACGAAAAGAGTTGGGAACTATACTGTAATTTCTTCTGAAACTGGAGAACTGATAAGTAGTGAAAACTCTAATATTTTACAATTAGTACTTTACAATGGTAATTACTATGACGAAGTTATTAGTAACGACCCAAAACAAAATGTAAAAAAACCACATGTAAAAAGTTACTTTGAGAAGTACGTTATAAATGTTGATTTAGAAGGACTAAACGATGTAGATTACGAGGAAAAGAGTTACGAAAGCAGGTTTAACATGCTTGATGTGAGCGACCTAAACTACACTATAGATAGTCTTTACAATGAAAAATCAAATGACTTTAAAGATTTTTCTAAAACGCTTTATGAAAGAACATCTATTGCCAATTTAAAAGACGACATTCAAACCAAAAAAGATTCTAATTACACAGGTGAAGTCCTAGAGTTATTTGATACAAAAACCAAAGTTCAACTTCTTAATTTGGCTACAAATACAGTTAATAGTACTAATCAAATTATAGAATCTAAATCATTTGCAGCTACCAGTAAAACCAAGTGGCTAAACAAGCACATCATTTCATTACACGAAAAATACGCACTAGGATTTGCTTGTATAATTCTATTCTTTGTTGGCGCTCCTCTTGGTGCACTAATAAGAAAAGGAGGTATTGGTTTACCTTTGGTTATTGCAATATTATTGTTTTTGACCTACCATTTTATAGGAATTTTTTCTAAAAACAGTTCTCAGGATGGGTCTTTCAATCCTGTTTTTGCAACATGGCTCTCGACATTAATCATGTTACCTTTAAGTATTTATTTAACACGTCGTGCCACAAAAGATAGAGGTTTATTTGAATTTGATTCCATATTAGATCCGCTTAAAAAACTATTCAGAATAAAACCCAAAGATGAAAATGATCCACTTCTACTAAGTTATAAGAAGCTTGAAACTTATAATGAAGATAAGCTAGTAGATGTTATTAAAAACTTTGAATCCTACGATTACGACGAAACCGTAAAACCTAGAGCCTATGCGCAACTTAAAAAACTAGGTTTAAACACAAGCGAAATAGTTGAAAAAGGCATTAACATTGATAAGAATTTTATAGCCTCTGAAAAAGTTGCAAAAGACTTTAACGACTACTCGTTAACCACATTTGTGTCTTATGCTATTGCTGCTGTTTTTATAGTACTTCATTTTGTATTTAAAAACAATAAGCTTCCTGAATTAGCAGTTACTATACTTAACTTAGGTTTAATTGCACTATTATTCTTTGCGATTTACTTTGTAGTATCTTCAATTAAGATTTCTAAGTTTTTCAGCACACTCAAAGAGAGTGATAAAAAAATCAATTACTTTTTGCTGCTTATTGGTCTGCCTTTTTATGCTTTAACCTACTTCTTGTTAAAAAACAGAGTAAAAGAAGAGTTATCAAAAAGTAGCATAAAAAATATAAAATAAGCCATATCTTTGCAGCATAAATATATGCTCGTTATGCTTAAAACCGCAAAACAATCCGTGAAAATTGAATTGAATACTATAGAAGAAGCCATTAATGATATTCGTGATGGTAAAGTAGTAATTGTTGTTGATGATGAAAACAGAGAAAACGAAGGCGACTTTATAGCTGCTGCTGAAACGGTTACTCCAGAGATGATTAACTTTATGGCAACTAATGGTAGAGGCTTAATTTGTGCGCCTTTAACTGAAGATAGGTGTCAAGATTTAGACCTTAACATGATGGTACAAAACAATACTGTTTTGCACCATACACAATTTACTGTTTCTGTAGATTTAATTGGTCATGGATGTACCACTGGAATTTCGGTACACGACAGAGCAAAAACCATTAAAGCATTGGTGGATGATGACACTAAACCTCATGACCTTGGAAGACCTGGTCATATCTTTCCTTTAAGAGCAAAAAATGGAGGTGTACTTCGTAGAACAGGTCATACTGAAGCTGCTGTAGATTTAGCACGTTTAGCAGGATTTAAACCAGCAGGAATTCTTGTTGAAATCTTAAATGAAGATGGCACAATGGCACGCTTACCTCAACTGGTTAAAGTGGCTGAAAAGTTTGACTTGAAAGTAATTTCTATTGAAGATTTAGTGGCTTACAGAATGGAGCACGATTCTTTAATTGATAAAAAAGAAGACTTTAACATTGAAACTCGTTTTGGAAGTTTCCGATTAAGAGCATACCAACAAACAACCAATAATCAAATTCATATTGCACTTACCAAAGGAACTTGGACTAACGATGAAAGCATATTAACACGAGTTAATGCTACTTTAGTAAACAATGACATTTTAGGAACTTTAACTAACAATGCCGATGAGAAGTTGGATGATATGTTTAAAGTTATAAATGAAGAAGGCAAAGGTGCTATTATCTTTATCAACCAGCAATCACAATCTATGAATCTTTTAAAACGTCTTAGTGCTTTAAGAGACAGTCAGGTTAAAGGTGAAGTTGTAAAAGCTCCAAGAATTGAAATGGACAGTAAAGACTTTGGTATTGGTGCTCAAATACTTCATGACTTAAACATTCATAAACTACGTTTAATCTCTAATAGCCAACAAACCAAACGTGTTGGTATGATTGGTTATGGTTTAGAAATTGTTGAGTACGTTAAGTATTAATCTAACACTTCAAATTCTTTAAATAATCCTTTTGCTTTTGCATTTGGTACTTCAGCGATGAAAGCGTATTTACCTGGTTTTAAATTGGCGTAAAAATAGCCTGTGCTGCCTTGTACTGCATCATTAAAACCACCTAAAAACTCAACACCATTAGGAACAGGTGTAATAAACCCTTTTGGGTCATACCATACCATCCAAGACTCTAAAGTGTCTCTATTTGCATGAGGTTCTAGTTTTACAAGATGCACATCAGTAGAGGCAAAGTTTTCATGTAGTTTTTGACTAAGAACATTCACCTGAAAAATATGTTTTCCTTTTGGAATATGTCTATTAAAATGAAATCCATCTTCTCTTATATCAATTGTGTCTGTTGCTTTAGGAGCTACATTTCCACTATCTGTTTCGCTTACGTATACTTGCTTTACCATTCCCATTGTTGAGTGAAATTTGCCATTAGGCATCTTTACATAACATTCCATACTATAAAGACCAGGTTCCAAGTAAAGTGCAGTATAGGTTTTACTTTTTGGTGCAATCAATCCTGAACCACCTGTAGAAATACATTTGCTAAACCACTCTGGTAATTTGCTAAAAGCAGCAAAGCCTTCTTCGGTTTTACCCTCGTTTATTAAATCCATACCTTCTTCAAAAACTGGATCGGATTCAGTTTTAAAATTTTCTGAAGTTATGCCTTCTGGCATTTTAACGAATCTAAAAAAGTGTGTTTCATTTGCTCTATTGTCATACTTAAAAGTATTCCAACCAGAAGAAATAGTATCTGCCATAACAAACTCCATACTTCTTGTTAAAATATCTATTGTATTGGTTGGTAGTTTTACAGTCTCTTCATGTTCTGCTACTTCAATAACAGATTCTGTTTTTTTGTCATTCTTACAATTAAAGACTGTAAAAACTAAAACAAATAAGATTAGCTGGTTTAATTTTCTCATAACTTAAATTATTAAATTACTGATATAAAGTTAGTTAATTATTATTTTTTTAGAGTTTGAACCTTTATCAGTTTCTACTTTTAATATGTAAATACCGCTTTTTAATGGTTCTACATTAACTGTATTTCCAGTCATCTCTAAATACACTTCTTTACCTAAAGCATCAAATAAAGATACTTTGGTAATATGTGCATCTGTCGTTATATGTATTTCTTGTTGAGCTGGGTTTGGGTAAACAATTATCTTATTTTCATCTACAATATTTGTCGTTAGTGTATTCCGGTCTAAAACCACTAATGTAGTAGTAACAGGTAATCTTCCGTTTTGGGAATCAAAGTCAAACGTTTTTGTAAATGATAAGGTTTGAGGGTTAAACTCAAATACAGTTCCATAATTGTGCGTTCCGCCTTCTGAGGTAACTCCGTAAAGCTTGTTATTTAATTTTGTTAAGCCACCAAGAGGTTTAGCTCCTGTTAACACATCATTAAAATCAAAAACCTTAGAAAAGGTATTGGTTTGTATATCGTATTTAAAGATAATTCCGTTACCATTTACACCTCCTTCTGAAGTCAATCCATAAAGTATATTAGTATCAAACTGAAGTAAGTTTCCATAAGGATAATAACCATTTAAGTTTTCAAAATCGAAATCATATAGTTTGTTGAAGCCTGTAACAAAATCCCATTCAAAAATAACTCCAACACCCTTTAATCCTCCTTGAGTAGCCATTCCATAAAGTTTTCCATTTGTTGCCTCAATTAAACCACCATTTGGTAATGCTCCATTTTCTACATTAAAATCGTGAATTTTAGTATAACTTTCTGTATTAATATCATATTCAAAAATAGTTCCAACAGAAACTTCACTTCCCATGTAATTACCTTGTCCTCCTACTGATGCCATTCCATAAATTTTATTGTTAGAAGCCTGAACCAAATCACCTAAAGGTGTTCCTCCTAGCAACTGACCAAAATCATGTTTCTTAGCAAAAGTGTTTGTTGATAAATCAAACTCAAACAGCATACCTAGTTCATTACTTCCTCCTCTAAATGCTGTTCCATACAACTTGTCATTGGACGCTTCTAGTAAACTTGCTCTTGGAAAAATTCCCATTTCAAAGCTACTATCTGGCTCATCAAAACTATGTAGTCTTGTATAAATATTACTTATTGGGTTATATTCGAAAATTGCGCCTGAGTCATTTATTCCTCCTCTTAATGTTAAACCATAGAATTTTTGTCTGTTTTCAGAATATATTAAACTTCCATCAGGTCCTGCGCCATCAGTTGAGCTATTAAATTTAAAAATTGGGCTATAACTATTTGTAGATAAATCAAAACTATAAAACATACTATTGAAAGAGTCTACTAATCCATAACGCGTCTTGTTAGCTATACTATATAATTTACCGTCTGAAGCTTCAAAAAGACCTGCATATGGATAATACCCAGAATTTATATTAAAACCATATAACAAACTAGATAGACCTGTAGAAGGGTTATACTCAAATAAGGATCCAATTCCACTAGCTCCACCATACTCTGTAACGCCATATAGCTTGTCATTAGATGCTAGTGTAAGCTTAGGTCCTGGTGAATAACCTAAATTGTTTGAAGATGCAAAACTTAACAGTGTAGTATATGTACTTGTAGAAATATTATATTTGAAAAGAATACCGTAATCTTCTGTCCCTCCTTCTGAAGTTGTACCAAATAGTTCTAAAGAATTGTTTGGACCTTCCACTAATGTTCCTAGCGGATAAGCTCCAGAAGTTCCAGCTAATCCAAAATTAAATAAGTGAGTCAATGTATTGGTAAGAAAATTATATTCAAATAATACACCAGAATCATTTGTACCTCCTTCACTGGTTAAGCCATAAAGCTTTCCATTACTAGCTTCGAACAATGAACCATAAGGTCTTCTTCCTGGGTTTAGTGCATTATCATCAAAATCGATCTTTTTTGTGTAAGTATTCGTGTTGAGATCAAATTCGAAAATAACGCCATCATCATAATCACCTCCAACAGAAGTCATTCCATATAGTTTTCCATTAGAAGCATATGTAAGTTCTCCTTCTGGTGCTCTACCATTTAAATCATTAAAATCATGAAGTTTTGTAAAGGTATCTTGCAAGTAATCATATTCAAAAATGACTCCATCACCATGGTCTCCTCCTTCTCTAGTCATTCCATAAAGTTTATTATTAACTTCAATAAGTGCTCCTTCAGGACGCTTTCCGTTTGTTGAATTGATCACCTCAAACTCATCAACACCAAACCTAAATTTAGTTTCAAACA
This sequence comes from Gaetbulibacter sp. PBL-D1, assembly GCF_050509525.1. Classification (NCBI taxonomy): domain Bacteria; kingdom Pseudomonadati; phylum Bacteroidota; class Flavobacteriia; order Flavobacteriales; family Flavobacteriaceae; genus Gaetbulibacter; species Gaetbulibacter sp. PBL-D1. Next base: position 60,356 of record NZ_JBNWKB010000017.1, read on the forward strand.
CTCCAGTTGCAGGATCATATTCATACAAAACTCCACCAATATTATCGCTATCATAGTAAACACCATATAAATAAAGTCCCGAATAAGGTGACAGTCCATAAAATTTTCCGTTAGAGGCTTCTATCACTCCACTATCTATATCATAGCCATCAGTTTTAAAAAAGTTGTATTGAACCTCAAGGTTTTCAGCATTTTCATCAGTTTTGAAGATGGTTCCCATATCAGATTTTCCTCCTCTATAGGTCATTCCCCATAATTCATAATCTTCTTGAGAAAAAATTATACTTGGTAGCAGCATTATAATTGCTATCAATGTTTTTATATGTGTTTTTGTTTTCATGATTTTATATTGAATTAAATATTTAGCATTTAAAGAATGAGAAATCTTCTCCGTCAATACCTCCCATAGCTCCAATTAGGTTTTCTATGGTGCTGGCAGCTGTACCTACTCCATAAAAAGAATCATATAGTATTTCCTTATATAAATCGCAGGCTAAAGCTTGGAGTGCAATAGTTAAATCTTCATCCATTCCTGTTGTGTTCATCAATATTAAAGCTTGAGATGCTAGCGCATATAATTTCACTAGAGTTAAGCTATAAGCTGCTACAAGACCCAATGGTAAATTTCCAAGCCCAGTAACTGTAAGACCAAAATTCATGGCAGATAAGACTTCTTTATAACCTTCTATAACCTTATCTAGCTCCATCAATTGTTGGTAAGTGGTTCTTGAGCCTCCACCTGTTTGGTTTGGTAAAATGCCATAGAGTTCACCTTTAATTGGATCTATTTTCCAAAATGATTTTACTTGTAAGGATGTATCAAAAAGTTTTAAAATCCCTCCTCCAAATATTTGTTTTCCATAATAATGATAATCGCTTCCAAGAGCTTGCGAACTGAAACGTTCATCTCGTCCCATTGCTTTATTTAGTAGTAATGGTTTTTCTTTGAGTTGAGAATAGGCACTATCTTCAAACACGTAACCTTCTAAAATTGCTAATTGAGCTGTTTTCTTTAAGGTTTCTTCAAAATTTCCAGTTCCACTTCTACTTACAGTTTGATATTCTGAAGTTGGTAAAAAATCGAAAGAAGTCTTAGTTTCGTTATTATAAAATCCTGGAGAAAATTTAACAATACAAGATCTAAATCCGTTTGGATAGGTTATTGCTTGCTCTGTTACATTATTTTGAATAGGCTGCAACATACTTAATAATAGAGAAGGATAACTAAAACCACCTTTAGCTATTTCTTCAACCGCTGTTTTAATATTGCCTTCTTGATAGGCTTCAAACCAATTTTGATTACTCATTAATGCTTGTAAATACTCCGTTAGCTGAATAGAAAGTGTTGGTGCTTCTCGTTCAAAAGCCATAACTGCACCTCCAAGAAGCATTTCGTGCACTTCATCTATCATTTTTCGGGTGAGTTGGGTTGGATTAGCATAAAAATCGTTATGAGGCTCATAACCTGCTAACACACGTTTAATAGGATTTTTTCCTAATCGTTTTATGGTGAGATAAAGTCCAACCATACGATTACCCAAAAGATGGTCACTAGGTTCTGGAAACTTATAGTATAAATTGACTTTATGTGTTGTATCTTTTAGCTTAACTTCTACATTATGTGCGTCTTTTTCAGCAAAAGCAGAATATGTTACTACATAAGTAGGAAACTTTAAACCATCAATAATTTTAGTAATCTCAGTAATGGTAAGCTCTTGATCATCTGCAGAAATTTCAATAAAGTCCATGTTTTCTCTCAAATGTTTGTATACTGTACCTTGAGGTTTTACATTAAGAAAAATAGCAGGTGGACCAGCCTCATAAATTGGTGTATATGAAGCATCAAACGCATCATTATTATCGCCATCAGTTGCATAAAGAATTACATCTACATCCAACTGTTTTGATTTGAGTAATGCTGTATAAATGTTTGAACCCGTTTGCTGAAGTATTACTCTAGCTTTTGGATAGGTTTTTTTGATTGCTGCTTCGGTATTCTGTAAAAACAGTTTTATATTATCTCCTGTATATTCACCAGGCATACTTGCAGACGTATCATATAACAATAAAATTTTGGGTGAAAGCACATTTTGATTCATCCAACCTGAAACAGTTTGTCCATTATCAGTAATTTCAAAATTGCCTATTGATATACCTTCAATAATATTTCCTTGAGCATCTTTAGGGCTTAGCTCCAATCGTACTTTTGGAAATGCCTGTGGAAAAACTGTTCCTTCAAAAGAGTGTACTTTTTTTATAGCTGAAGGCTCTTCATTATTAGGCAAACTATCAGGATTATAATTTTCAAATATTTTTACAGCTTCTAAGGTTATTGGTTCTCCTAAAACTGTACGCTCCTCTAGGTAGGCAGCATCTTTATTAATGTCTTGAAGTGCAAAACAAGGAGTGAAAGAAGTAATTTCAGAAATAGATTTTATTGACTGTTCTTCAAAACTCATATTATTGAGAAACTGAACCTGCAACTGATTCCCTAATAGTTCAGAAAGCTTCCAAGTTCCTGTCAACAATTCTGTTTCTCTCCAGTGGTCTAAAGCGTTTCTACAAGACAATGTAATAGTAACATCTTCATCTTTTGGGTCTTTATATTCGTCTGCTTTATTAAAGGTCTTTTCTTTGTTAGTTGGATGCAAGTTCCCAAAAGACACTTTTGGGTCAAACACATGCGCATACTTTTCAGCTCCTTCTTCATAAAACACAACCGAAGGCACAAAGGCTTTATGAAACCTAAAATTAACCGTTCTATCTCTAATATATTTTTTATCAATATTGTTTAAAAGATTATTGGCTAGTGTTTCGGAGCTTTCTACAATATTTGGTATTTGTTTGTAAGTTTCCTCTTTATTGGTTACTCCCATCATTTTTTGCCACTTGCGCATTTTTTTATTGGTAATTGGTGGCGCAAATTGTGGAGTTAATTTTTGATAAACTATTGCCTTTGCTTCATCTAAGGTTATTTCGGTTTCTTCCAAAACCACTTTAGCCTCATAACCAGCATCTACTAGCATGTCTTTTAAAATTTCAGCTTTTTCGCGAGGTGTTGCAAGTCCGCAGCGTAAAGCCATCTCTTTCCCATAAATTGTACCATTAGCAGAATGGTGAAGAAAATCGCTTTGCCAAGGAATAATTTGAAAACTATCTCTAACAAAGTTGGTCATTGCTTCTGGGTTTTTAGAAGTAACTAAAGCGGTTCGTCTACCAATAAAATGATCTGGACTTTGCTCTAAAATTTTAATCATGTCTTTCCACACGCCAAAAGGAGGTTTACCTAAATCATCTTTACTACAACTTTGCAAGAGCATTGGTGAAAGATAAAATCCCATACTCCCAAGTACCAATTGTTTAAAAAACGTTCGCCTTGACGAATCGTCAATTTGAGTTTGGTTACTATAAAATTGTTTTGATATTTGGTTCTTTTCCATGATTAGTCTAACTGATCAAAATTGAGTGTTTTTAAAATGCTCAAAAAACATCTTTATACTAAAATCTCCTATTACCTTAAAACTGACTGTAAAACGATTATTTAAAAAAACTGTAAACAGTATTTATTTTGCTCTATAACTAAATGTTACTTTACATCTGTCTTATTTTCTTGTTTAATGTCTTGTCCATATATTATAGAAACCGCACGTGTATTAACAACAAATAAAGTTTTGATAGTTAAGGTTATACATTTCATAATGATATAGAAGATTAACCTTGAAAGATGTTTTTAAATAAAAGGGAAACAACAGTGTTGTATATTGTCATCTCCCTTCTCCTTCAATTAATAGCATTGTAAAACTATAATCAAAGCAAAAAAGGGAGTATCACTATTGTAACAAAGTATACAATAAATGTAACATTGAAGAAATTGCCTAACAAAATAGGGATTTAAAGAATTGACTGAATGGCTTTTACCATTTTAGAAGCACGCTCTTTAACTTCTAGTTCTGTCCAAGATAATTTTATTAAGCAAGAAATATTTCTACCGATAAAGTGATTAGATTTAGAAAAATCTTTAGTTTGAAGATACTTTAACCCATCCTTTACTTCATTAGAAAGTGGATAAAGTGTTTTTAAATCTTTTAAATGTTCCCACTTTCTAATAAAATGCCAATTATTATCATAGTAATGAAAGCAGCCATCAATTCCAGTGTCTTTTAGAGCTTTTACTGCTTTTCTTGAGGTTTCTAAATCAGGTAAGAAAAAACTAAGAAACGAATAACTTTCTTCTCCTCCTTCTGGCACTGTTCTAAATGTAAGTTCAGGAATTACAGAAAGTGCTTCTCTAATAATACTATAATTTTTCTTTTGGATAGCTACAAATTCATCTAACCTACGCAATTGTGCTAAACCAACAGCTGCATTGAGTTCAGATATTCTAAAATTATAGCCTAAAAACGGATGAGTTTCTGCTCCTCTATCATTTCCTTTATGGTCATGACCATGGTCTGAAAAGTGATCAGAATTTGTATAATACTTTTCGTTGTTGGTTAATACAGCTCCTCCTTCACCACAAGTAATTATTTTCACATAATCTAAAGATAAGCAACCTAAATCACCAATGCTTCCTAGAGGTTTTCCTTTATAAGTCGCACCAGTAGCTTGTGAAGAGTCTTCAATTAATATTAGATTATGTGTTTTACAAATGGATTGCAGTTCATCTAAATTTGCCATACTACCACACATATGCACAGGCATTATGGCTTTAGTTTTTGGAGTAATTGCTGCTTTCACAGCTTCAGGATCTAAAGTTAGAGTATCATCAATATCTACTAGAATAGGAATTGCTCCCAACATCATAATAGCCTCAAAACTAGCCACAAAAGTAAATGTTGGCATAATAACTTCGTCTCCTGAACCTATTCCTGCTGAAGCTAATGCTATAGATACAGCAGCTGTTCCGCTAGACACTAATTGAGCGTGTTTAACTTGTAATGTACTTTGAAGTTCTTGTTCTAACGCTTTTGCTTTCCAGTGACCATTACGCATAGCATCAAAGCCATAGCGCATTAAAACACCACTCTCTAAAACGTCATTTACTTCTTTTCGTTCTGCATCTCCGAAAAGCTCAAATCCTGGCATGTATTAATTTTAAAGCGAATTTAAAAATGAAATATAACTGTTTAATGATTCTGTACTGAAATCAGTCGTTGGAGTACCTATTGCTTTCCCTGTAGAATCTAAAGTTACAAATGATGAAAATTGATTGATTTTATTATAATGAATAATTAATCGCTTAGGTATATTGTTTTCAGAAGAGTTATCAGCAATTAAAAGTATTGCTTTATCAGCGATAGCTTTAAACTCCTGAGATTTGAATAATTCAATATTCATTTTCTGACTTTCAGTTGAATTAGTATCAGTAAAGAATAACAAAATTGGCTTGTTTTGGTCTTTTGAAGCTTTAACAGCTATGTTTAAATCTGTTAACCAATTAAACTGACTTTCTTGTGCATAAAAGTTTAAACTAATTAGGCATACGAATAATACGATAAGCTTTTTCATAAGTGAAGTATTAATTAATAAGATTAACAAATATAAATTATTCAGCGATTAAGGCAAAGCCTTTTTTAACGAATATTATTAATATTCAATAACAGCATTATTAACATTCTTTCTAACTTTCTTAAACGAAGCAAACATATCGTCTTCTGCTCTATAACCAACAGGTAGTAACAATACAGATTTTAAATTTTTATCTTTTAAGTTTAAAATTTCATTATAGCTATCAGCTTTAAAACCTTCCATAGGGCAAGCGTCTATCTTTTCAACAGCACAAACAGTCATTAAATTACCTAAAGCAATATAAGCTTGTTTAACTGACCATTGTTGTCTTTCATGTTCAGTCATTCGCTGCATCATGGTTTTTAAATCTGACCTAAAAGGTGCTAAAATGTGCTCTGGTGTGTTTCTTATATTACTAACATTATCAAAATGTTTATCAACATCTTCATCAGTAATATTATCTTGTATGCATATAACCAACAAATGTGAAGCTTCTTTTACCTGTAATTGATTGTATGAATGTTCTACTAAAGAATTTCTAACTCCTTTATCAGAAACAATAACCATACTTATAGTTTGTAAACCAAAAGATGTTGCTGTTAAATTAAATGCTTCTTTAAGTATATTTAGCTTTTCGTTAGAAATAATTTTAGTTGCATCAAATTTTTTTGTTGCATATCGCCATTTAAGGCTATTTATTATATCCATTATTTATTTTTAAATTTTTGCGCAAAGTTAACACTTGCATAGGTTTAGAGGATATACATTCCATAAATTAATTCTATAGTATTATATTTAGTATAAAAAATTGTTGTTTTTATTTGAAAGAAATAAAAAAGGGTTCTATATTTGCATCCGCAATCGGAGAAATGGCAGAGTGGTCGAATGCGGCAGTCTTGAAAACTGTTGAGGGTCACACCTCCGGGGGTTCGAATCCCTCTTTCTCCGCTTAAAACGCTTCATAATTTTATGGAGCGTTTTTTTTATTGTTATAAATTAAAAATACATTTGGCACAATAAATGTTATTATCTTCGTTATAGAAATCAAACTAAAACCTATGCAAAGAATTATTTTAGTACTCGCTATTTTAATCTCATCACTCACCTATTCTCAAAACAATGCTGTTGGCGCTGGAGAAAAATTAACATTTACTGCTTCTTATAATATGTCAGGTTTAATGACTGACTTAGCCCAAGTAACTATGGAAACTAGTGAGGTAAAAACCTCTAAAGCTACATTACTAAGGCTAAAATGTACTGCTGCCACATATAGTAAATGGGATAATTTTTTTAAAATTAGAGACTTATACGAAAGCTACGTAAGCCCTAAAACGCTTACGCCTTATCTTTACAAAAGAGATATAAACGAAGGTGGTTATTACAAGTTTATGCAGTACAAATACAGTCATAAAACTGGTACTGTTAAAAGTTTAAAAAGAAAAAAGAGAAAAGATGGAACTTTTTGGGATGAAAACAAAAATGTATCCATAGGAAGTGCCACTCGCGATTTAGTATCTACTCTATACAAATTGAGAACTTTAGATTTTTCTAGCTACTCAACAGGAACCTCTAAATCATTTACTGTTTTGTTTGACAATAAAGAAAACGTTGTTAACTTTAAATATTTAGGAACTGAAACTATTTCAACCAACATTGGTAAAAAAACATGCTATAAACTAGCTATTTCTATAAATAACAGTAATGTACTTAAAGGTTCTAATGACAACTTATTATGGTTAACTGCTGATGAAAATAAAATTCCTGTTTACGCTAAATTTAAAATTGCAGTAGGAAGTGGTGAGTTAAAAATAAAATCGGCTTCTGGCTTAAAAAATTAAATATCAATGAGAAAATTTTTAGTAATACTAGGATTTATTGCAGCTATTCTTGCTGTAGTTTTAGCTGTAACTCCATTATCAAACATTGCATTAATCCCTGCTATTGTAGCACTTATTTTAGGGCTTGCAATTTTTTACTTATCAAAAAAACAAAACCAATCTAAAAAAGTTGTTCAGTATATTTTTATACTTACAATTGTATCTATAGGAATTACCACTTACAAATCGGTTTTTAACGAAGTTGAAGTTGGTGATACCGAAGAACTCCAAGAACGTGCAGATGAATCTGTTGAAGATTCTAAAGAAATCCTTGAAGACCTTGACATTGAAGAGATTGATGATATTGATATGGAAGAACTCGATGGTCTTGAAATAGATTAAAAATCTATCGCTTAAAAATCATTGGGAATACTTCGGTATTCCCTTTTTTTTTAGTTTATTTGACTGAAAATAAGAGGTTAAAAGATGAAGGTATTTATTTTTGCTTCAGCACTATCTTTAGTAGGTTCTTGTGCAACAAAAAGATATAGCGAAAAAATTCAAGATATTAAAGACAATATTGTTTTTGAGAACTCACAACAAATCAAAGAAATTTCTAAAACCATTGACTCTAACGAGTTAAAAAAACTGGTTTACGATTTGTCTTCTAGTGAATTTCAAGGAAGAAAAACAGGAGAGTTAGGTTACCACAAAGCCTCAAACTACATTAAAGATTATTATATCAATGAAGCTATAAGTTCCCCTTTAGGAGAAAACAACTATTACCAACAAATTCCTGAATCATTCTTTTCTGATGACATAAAAAGTTCTCAAAATGTAATTTCTTATATTAAAGGTACAGAATACCCTGACGAAGTTATCATTATCTCTGCGCATCTAGATCATGAAGGTGTAAAAGAAGATCAAGTTTATTATGGTGCTGACGATAACGCTTCTGGTACAGCAGCATTAATGGAAATTGCCCAAGCTTTTAAAATAGCACAAAAAAAAGGATTTGGTCCAAAACGAAGTATTGCATTTTTACACCTTACTGGTGAGGAGATTGGGTTAAAAGGCTCAACTTATTATACTGATCATCCTGTTTTTTCATTAAAAAATACAGTTGCTAATCTTAATATGGATATGATTGGTCGAGTAGATGAAAAACATATTGAAAACCCTGAGTATATATATGTAATTGGCGATGATAGATTAAGTACTGAGCTACATTACATCTCTGAAATTGCAAATGATACTTTCACAAATCTTGAACTCGATTATGAGTTAAACAAAGAAAGCGATATCAACCGTTATTACTATAGGTCTGACCACTATAACTTTGCTTTAAAAGGTATTCCTGTAATTTTTTATTTCAATGGAGAGCATGAAGATTATCATAAACCAACTGACACTCCAGACAAAATTAACTATCCGTTACTTCAAAAACGCACACAACTTATTTTTACTACAGCTTGGTATTTAGCCAATTCTAAAAACCGTATAGTTGCCGACAAAAAATAATGTTAAAAATTGTTGTTAAAATCTGTTAAAGATTTAAGCTTTAATCAAGGTTACAAATAACTTTTTGTATTATCGCTAAATTTTTAATTACATACATTCTCTCCAAACTAATTAACAGCTAATGAAAAAATTAATTTTAGGAGTTACTCTAAGCGCTTTGGCTTTTAGTTGTAACTCAACAAAAAACTCAGTTGATTCCAAACCTAAAGCTCCTGCTGACCCAACCAAGTATGGTAACACGATTACCTCTGCAGAACTTAAAGAAATGCTCTACATTTATGCTTCTGATGAATTTGAAGGTAGAAATACTGGTGAACCAGGACAAAAAAAAGCAGTAGAATACTTAAAACAACAATACAAAAACTTAGAAATACCATCTCCTTTAAGTGATGATGATTACTTTCAAGAAGTAGCTCTTGAAGCCAGAAAAACTCCTGAAGTAAGTATTCAACTTAACAATAAAAACTTACTTAATCTTGAAGACTTTATTTCTATAGGGAGTCCAACAACGCAATCATTTTCGGTAAATGACATTGTTTATGCAGGCTATGGTATTGAAGCCGAAAATTATTCAGACTATAAAAATATTGATGTTAAAAATAAGGTAGTATTAATTAAAGCTGGTGAACCTAAAAACGAAGATGGAACTTATATTACCACAGGTAAAACCGAAAATACCACTTGGTCTGAAGGTCGAAGAGCTAGAAGTGCAAAAAAGAATGTTGCTTCAGAAAAAGGTGCGAAAGCTATTATTATTTTAGACGATGTTACTTTTCCTAGATATGCAGCTTATTACAAACGAGTTTCTAATTCGCAAAGTAAAGGTAGAATTTCATTAATAAACAATGATTCTGATTTACCACAATTTATGGTTAACAGCACAACAGCTAAAGCCATTTATGAAAATATCCTTGAAGACGACCAAGCTAAGACTATTAATACTAGTTTGTCTATTGATATTAAAAGTGAAGTAACTCCAGTACATTCTGAAAACGTGGTTGCCTTTATTAAAGGAACTGAAAAACCTGATGAAATTGTTGTTATATCTGCTCACTTAGACCACGAGGGTGTAAAGGATGGAAAAGTATACAATGGTGCTGACGATGATGGCTCTGGCACAGTTGCTATTTTAGAAATTGCTGAGGCATTTAAAACCGCTGTAAATGATGGCTATGGACCAAAACGTTCTATATTGTTTTTACACGTTACAGGTGAAGAAAAGGGACTTTTAGGTTCAAAATATTATACTGACAGTGATCCTATTTTTCCTTTAGAAAATACGGTTGCCAACTTAAATATTGACATGATTGGTCGTGTTGATGAAGCTCATAAGGACGACAGAAATTATGTTTATGTAATTGGGTCTGATATGTTAAGCTCTGAGCTAGATAGTGCTTTACAAAAGGCAAATAATAATTACACAAAGATAAATTTAGATTACAAATACAATAATGAAACTGACCCAAACCGTTTTTACTACAGGTCTGACCATTATAACTTTGCTAAAAACAATATTCCTGTTATTTTTTATTATAATGGAACTCATGAAGATTATCACAGACCAACAGACACACCAGATAAAATTGAATACGATTTATTAGAAAACAGAACTCGCCTAGTGTTTTATACTGCCTGGGAAGTTGCTAATAGAGAGCAAAGACTTATTGTTGATAAAGCCAAAAAAGATTAAAGCCTAAATGCATATTACAAAAGAAGCCTTTCAGAATACTGAAAGGCTTTTATTTTTGGGTGGAAGATCGGTCTCGAACCGACGACCTCCTGAACCACAATCAGGCGCTCTAACCAACTGAGCTACAACCACCATTTTAAATTGGATTGCAAATGTAATTCATTTACTATTTTCTACAAAGTGTTTTTTTAAATTATTTTAAATCAAATATGCTATTTACTGCTACATAGCGTTCTACAGTAAAGCCTTCAGCAAACTCTACTCCTATTAACCGTCCTAAATCCCTAGCTCTATATTTAACACTATCAGTAAAGTTTTTACTTGAAATTGGTGTGTTTGGTGCTGTATTACTAGGGTCATAAAACTGTGTTTTATAAGCTAATACAGATTTCATTTTAATATCAATTACATCAGAAACATCAACCACAAAATCAGGTTCTATAGTTTTCCATTGTATGTAATGGTATACATGTTTAGGTCTCCATTGCTCCTGTGGCTTCCCTTCTATTTCTGTTTCAATTTTTATAAGTCCACTTAAAAAACAAGCATCACTAACTAGCTTGCTACCCTTACCATGGTCTATATGTCTGTCATCAATAGCATTACACAATACGATTTCTGGTTGATATTTACGAATCATTTTTATGACTTCCAATTGATGCTCTTTATCATTTATAAAAAACCCATCTGCAAACCCTAAGTTTTCTCTTACCGAAACTCCTAATATTTTAGCTGAGTTTTCAGCCTCTTCTTTTCGAGTTTCAACAGTACCTCGTGTTCCTAATTCACCTCTAGTTAAATCAATAATTCCTACTGTTTTACCATTGGCAATTTCTTTGGCTATTGTTGCGCCACAACCCAACTCTACATCATCAGGATGCGCTCCTATAGCAAGTATATCTAATTTCATTTCTTTTTTAACTTATTAGTTGGCTCTTTTTCACTGAATGAATAGCCTGTTCAATATCATTCATTAAATCTTTTCGAGATTCAATTCCTACAGAAAAACGTATCAAATTATCACTTATTCCTAAACTATCTCGTTGTTCTTGTGTTAATAATGCATGTGAGGTTTTATATGGCGATAGCATTGTGCTTTCTACACCTGCTAAACTCATTGAAGGTTTAATCAATTTTAATGCTTTTTGAAATTGGCTAGCGTCTAATCCGTCAGCTAATTCAAAAGACAACATACCTCCAAAACCTTTCATTTGCGATTTAGCTAGTTCATATTGCGGATGGCTTTTTAAACCAGGGTAATACACTTTTTTAATGTCAATATGCGCATCTAAAAACTTAGCCATTTTTTTAGCATTTCGGTTTTGGGCTTTTACTCTAAGACCAAGCGTTTTGATACTACGCTCTAGCATCCAAACCGTAAAATCGCTTAAACTTCCTCCTAGATTTTTACCAACATTCCAAATGGTTTCAATGTGCTCATGAGAACTTGCAATAGCTCCAGCTAAAATATCACTATGACCTCCTAAATATTTAGTAGCTGAATGCATTACAATATCAATTCCTAAATCAATAGGATTTTGATTTACAGGACTCGCAAAGGTATTATCAATACAAGTTACAATGCCTTTTGATTTTGCTAAATCTGCTACCGCTTTTATATTAGTAATTGTTAATAAAGGATTTGAAGGCGTTTCAATAAGTATAAGTTTTGTATTTGGTTTTATCGCATTTTCAAAGTCTGACACATTATATCCATTAGTAAATGTGTACTCTATATTATGCTTTGGAAACTCCTCTCTAATAAAATTTGTTGTACCTCCATACAATGTGTTTTGCACTACCAAATGGTCTCCTGCTTTTAAAAAAGCAAAAAGCGTAGTACTGATAGCTGCCATACCAGAACCAAAAATCATAGCTGCTTCAGCATGTTCTAAAGCTGCTATTTTTTTGGATAAAAATTCTTGATTAGGCGTATTAAAATAACGAGGATAACGTTTTACATCCACATCTTCAAACTGATAAGATGTTGACATATAGATTGGAGATACAGCTCCTTTAAACTGTTCGTCTTTAATCTCACCAATATGTGTACAAATGGTATTTAATCCTAGCTTTTCTTCAGACATAATATAGCATTTAACAATGCTTAAAATTACAAAAAAAAGCTATCAATTTACTTTATACAAGATAATTCAAATCATAGAAAATAATCAGTTGTTTTTCACAATAGCTTTCACACTATTTGTGGTTTTATCTGAACTAACTTTTATAATATAACTTCCATCTGAAATGTTTGTTACAGGAATTCTTACTGCTCCATTTAACTCAAACGCTTGTATATTATCCCAATTCTGAATTTCTTGACCTATCATATTTATTAACTGGACATTTTTAATAGCAGACACATTAGGTGTTTTAATGTAAATTTCTTGAGTATTGTTTAAGTAATTAATGATTGTTTTAGCAAAAACTTCATCATCAATTGATAGGCTACTTTCTGTTGTAAATGTGATATAAAAACGACCTAAGTAATCATTTGGATCTAGTAATATTTGGAAAGCTTCATCATTTATTTCAAAATAAGTACCCATTAAGGCATCATACACATATACATCAATATCTGTTTCAAAGTTTTCCAAAGCCTTTAACGATATTTCATAAGTACCAAAGGTATTTATAAACATTGCCAAAGGATATTGACTATTAACATCAAAATCTCCTACTCCTTGTGTTGTAAAATTCCTGTCTTCTATTCTCCAAAATAGGTCGTTTGAAAACTCCGCATCAGCATTTTCAGCATCATAAGCAACATCAATACCATCAGTAGCCATATTATTTGGCACAAACCCTAACAATAAAGGGCGAATATTACCATCAGTAGTTTTAAATTCAATTCTAACACGTTTAATGTCTTGATTTGGATCACTATCAACCTGATATGATGTACCAGCATTTGAATTACTAGATCTTATAAACTGAGAGTTTGCAGAAGTTTCTCTAACAAATACACGCTGACTATTTTTAAATTGAATAGTTCCTCCTAAATGACTTGCTGTAACAAAAAACCCTTGAGAAACAGGAATATATCGTCCAGGTATCTTGGTTGGTGTTCCGCTACCACTCACTAAAGGAGGTGATACTGCAGGATTTCCTCCTGTAAGGTTATACGTTGCATAACCGCCTTCATAATCTTCTAAAATATGAGTGAAATTAGAAACATAATGTTCCCAGAAATACAATGTTCCATCTATACTTTGAGATGTTCCTGGATTTCCACCTGGAATATTATCAAAAATAAAGGCATTAGCATCAATTGCTGAAGGGTATGGATTTCCTATTAAGGCTTGGTTACCTATAGTAACTGGAGTAGTGATAGTACCATTATTAGGTTTTCCAACAAAAACATAATTTTGAACATCATTTACTGGGTCACCTGCTCCACTTCCTTTCATGGTAAATGCTAAACCTGTTGCTAGGGCATCATTTTCAGACAAGTCTCTCCAAGCAGCATAAGTATCTTCAGGGTAATTTTCATAAGCATACAACCATCTACTACTTAAGGTAATAGGAGTTGTGCTTCCTATTGCGTCATTAGCTGTAGTCCATAACAAACTTAATGGTGTATTTGAATTAGTTCCATCTCTTAAAACACTATTAATTGCAAACGGATTATTATTAGATGTTGTACTTAATTCACTAACAGGAGAAGTCCAGTAGTTGTAATTATACAAATTAGTTGTTCCTTGTTGGTCACGTTCTAACTGACCAGAACTTGTAACATCCAATATACTACCTTCATCTTGAAGCAACTGAGACTCACCAAATAAATCTATATTTCCATCCAATTTAAGGTAGTGAGTTACTCTTAAAAACTGACCATCATTGTATTCATCTTGAGAGGTTCCTGGGTCAGTAATATTTAATGTTTTATTAGGTACTATAGACAATAAACCTAACACTGTTATATCCTTGTTACCTGAATCAATATTATGAGAAGTTTCAACTATATTCCAATCGATTGGAGTAACTCCGTCAACACCAATGCTATTAGGCGCATCCCAAACATCAAATTCTGTCCATGTATTATCAGTAGACCATAATTGACCATCAACTCTAGATGTATAAGGTAAAGGAGCTGTGTTAGGCTGAGCTGTATCCATATTGATAAGTTGGCCTCTAATACCTTTATAAGGAATTAAGAACCCACAATTAGAATCCATACGATAATACCCATCTAAATCAGTCCAATTTAAACCAGGAACATCTAGTGGTACTACAGCTCCAATAACAGCTGTATTATCTTCAATTTCCTGATTCATCATGTGGCGAATTTGGTCAACGGTTAATGCAGAATTCCATATCCTTAACTCATCTATCCATCCATTAAAATAATTCACTGGTCTATTAGGAGCATTATTTGCTTGATCCATTGCTCCAACTAAACTTTTCATTGAATTACTTGAAGGAGAAGCACCAGAGACTCCTGTACTAACCTCAATTCCATCTATATACATTCTATATGTACCATTATTGTTAGTTACTGCAATATGATACCACCTATCTGTTGATATTGGATATGACGATTGAATAGTTCCTGAAGCGTTCCAGTTAAATTGAACAATAGAATTGTTAAGGCTTAAATCATAACCTGTAGATAAATCATTTGCATCACGCTTAGAAAAAATGGCTTGAGTACCCACTACAGATTCTGGCTTAACCCAAACCTCAAGACTAAATTGATTTGATAGATTATAATTATTGTTAAATGTTACATGGTCGTCAATTCCATCAAAATCCACAGTAGGACAACTTTCAATAGTTACTAACATAACATCCGAACACCCAACAGAAGGTATTGTCCAAGTCAATTCATAAGTTCCAGGTTCAGCGAAAAATTTTGACCTTGGACTAGAAATATCTGAAAAAGAATAACTACTACCACACCCAGAAATAGAAACTGCAGACCAAACACCAGCAACACCAGTTCCTGGATACGTACCTGAAGTAAATATTGCAGGATTATTAACTCCATTAACAATATTATCAGCAGCAGTTATAGTATTATCATAAGCGTTTAAACTCACTTCCTCTCCACATTCGGCAACAATTTGCGTTATATCTTCGCCTGCATAAGCTAAACTTGCGTTAACAGAAATAAACTCAGTTCCCTCGTCTCCATCAGAACGACAACCATTAATCAAAGAGGTAACACCATAGGTTTGTACTCCTGGAGTAACAGGAGTAATTGTTGTTGTTGATCCTGTGGTAACAACAACTCCGCTTTCATCTGTCCATTCTATAACTTCATCGATAGGAGCTTGTGGAATAGTAATATTTTCTAATGCCCAAGCACTATTAGCTGTCCCATGATAGGTAAATTTAATTCGTAAACCAACAAGACCAATATAATCCTGAAGATCAATAGAAACATGATTATCGACATAAGTCTGAGGTCTTCCATTGCATCCATTAGGTCCACCTCCACCAAATCCAACATTTCCAAAAGTAGTACTGCTAGGACCAGTATAATTATAAGAAGGTCCTGGATCTAAAGTAATAGGATAAGTTGCACCATCGTTTAATGAAAGTTCTATTTTCACCCATGCTCCAGCCTCTAAAAAATACGCTTGATCAAACTCTAAAGTAGCAGTTGTTAATCCTAATGTATTAAATATTGGTGTTTCAAGAGTTGTTAATGGTGTTATTGTATGATTTGGACTATCATATGGAGGAATACCACTAGCTATTCCAAATTTATTTCCTTCTGGCGAATCATAACATTTATTGTTAAAATTTTTCGGACCATTAGTTCCTTTCCAATACGTATCATTTCCTGTATTCCCACTCGCATCCCAAGTAGCCATACCATCAACTAACCACCCTAAATTATTAAGGTTAGATGTATTGAATAATCCTCCTTCAGTTAAGTCAGGATTAATTCCAAACTCACTTTGAGCCACAACAGTTATATCACTTCCTAAACAAATTGTTAAATCACTATGGCTTACGATAGTTGGAGGAATATCTGGCGGAATAACTGCTAAGTAAACAATATTTGATCTCGCCTCACAACTACCAAAAGTAATTACAGCTCTCACTAAAGTAGTCTCGGTTATTGCAAGTGAAGTATATGTTGCATTAGTACTATCGTTTGAAGGAGAACTCCAGCTAAGTCCACCATCTGTTGAAACTTCATAACCAGAAATAGTCCCAGTGTAACCACTTAAATTCAACAAAGCATATTGAGGTTCATCAGGGCATGCCGTTACTTCTATGATATTAGAATCTGGATTCGTATTAATTGGATCACCACTACCATCAACCAAATGACCTATCAAAGTTCCACCTGTAATAGTTGGACTTGTAACTGTTACTGAAGCTGAACAAGTAGAACTGTTTCCATTACCATCGTCTACTGTTAATACTATTATGTTTGTTCCAATATCAGTACAATCAAAAGTACTTTGCGATAAAGATAAATTAACTACTCCGCAATTATCATTAGATCCATTATCAATTTGAGTACTAGTAATTGTAGCTAAACCTGTTGTATCATCTAATTGAACAGTAATATCTTGGCAGATAGCTGTTGGGTCTGTAACATCATCAACCACTACATTTTGTACAACATTAATAGAATTTCCATTTCCATCATCAAAATTCCATGTTATTGCAAATGATCCTTGAGTTGTATAGGTTAAAGGGTCAGATGTAGTTCCAGTAATTGTTCCCAAACAATTATCTGATACTGTAGGAACAGGGACTGTCACACTACACTCTGCAGAAATTACAGGTAGATTAGGAACTGTTGGTGCTGTGTTATCCTGAACAGTTACTGTTGCACTACAAGTCGATACGTTTCCGTTATTGTCTGTTACTGTTAACGTTACTGTGTTAACACCTATATTAGTACAATCAAAACTCGTTTGGTCTAATGACATACTTGCTATTCCGCAGGCATCGTTTGATCCATTATCTATATCTGAAGTCGTGATGCTTCCGTTTCCTGAGGCATCTAATACAACTGTTGCATTCTGACAAACTGCTGTTGGTGCTGTGTTCTCCTGAACGGTTACTGTGGCACTACAGGTTGATACGTTTCCGTTATTGTCAGTAACTGTTAATGTTACCGTGTTGGCTCCTACATTAGAACAGTCAAAACTCGTTTGGTCTAATGACAAGCTTGCTATTCCGCAAGCATCGTTTGATCCATTATCTATATCTGAAGTCGTGATGCTTCCGTTTCCTGAGGCATCTAATACAACTGTTGCATTCTGACAAACTGCTGTTGGTGCTGTGTTATCCTGAACAGTTACTGTTGCACTACAGGTCGATACGTTTC
>NZ_JBNWKB010000018.1:0-72500 GCF_050509525.1 Gaetbulibacter sp. PBL-D1
TGAAACTGTTTTTCCATCATTGCTTGAATAATACCAAAACCCATCTTCTTTATACACAATTGCATTTTGATCTTTTACAATAAATACATTTTGCTTTTTGGTTTCTAAAAGTACCATAACAACACTAGGTTTCATATCTACAACCTGAAACCCATTAGCTATTGGTTGTGCATATAGTGCATCAACTTCTGTAAGTTCTGAAATTGTAGGTTCAGTGTTAGTAACCGCTTCAACCTCTGGTTGTGCTTCAACTTTTGGTTCTTTTGTTGCGCTTTCTTTGGCTTCTTTTAAATCATCAATCTCTTTTTGCAAACGTGCAATTTCAGCTTTTGACTGCTGTACTTCCTCAACAGCAACAACATCAGCAGCTTGTGTTTGGGTTGAAATTGATGTGATTTTAGTGTTAGGCTCATACTTATAATCAAGATATTGATATGTTTCAAAAGCATCTCTTAACGCTAAATTATAAGCCTTTGCATATTCCTTTTCTCTGGTTTCTCCAACTTTAGACTCATATACAATTCTTCCATTGCAGTCTTTTAAGTCTATCTTAATCTTAGTCTTAAAAAGTCCTTTTTCATTTGATACATCAGCATACATTGCCAAACATCTGTTAGACTGTAAATCATCAGGAAATTGGTCTTCGTTAAAAAATGCGGTGTAACCGTATTTATTAAACAAAAACTTGGTAAGCGAGTTCAATTGGTATTGATCTTTTTCTTTTAGGAAATTATATTCAGATGGAATAACTACATACTTATAGCTATTAATAGATTCTTGCGAAAAAAGTTGTGATGGCAAACATGCTATTGCCAATAACAATAATATAGACTTATAAAATTTCATTCTTACGTAATGGTTTTCAATATTTATATACAATAGTTAAAGATAGTTTTTTAATTGTAATAAGGTATCAACTTCTTTAATGTTTGCTTCAGGTTCTAGTTTGTGGATGTTATATAAAATGGCTTCTAACCCAACATCTAAAGCACCAAGAATATCGGCTTCATAGTTATCTCCTATCATAATACTTTCATTTGGTTTTGCCTTAGCTTGATCCAAAGCAAAATTGAAAATTAATGGGTTTGGTTTTTTTACACCTACCATTTCAGAGTTTGTAACAGTTTCAAAATAATGAAGAATATTAGATGCTTTCATCTTTTTTTCTTGAGCTTCTTGAAATCCGTTAGTGATAATATGTAATTTATACCTTGGTTTCAAATAGTTTAAAATATCTAAAGTATCATGAAACAAGTGGTTAAAAGAAGTTAAGTATTCAATATAATCCACCGATAGTTTATTGATAACCTCATCTTCAATAGTATGTTCAATACTATCAAAACTATCCTTTAGCCTTTTATACCTTAGGTTTTCCTTATCTATTCGCTCTTCACGGTAAAGCTTCCAATAGCTTAAATTAATAGGCTCATACACTTTTAAAAAACGGTCAATTTCAACCTCAACATTGTGTATTTTAAAAATTTTTTCAAAAGTCAATGCTGAGTTTTTATCAAAGTCCCAAAGTGTATGGTCTAGGTCAAAAAATACATGTCGAATACTATTACTATTCATCATCTACTGAATCTAAAATTACACCAAATAAATCTCTAAATCCTTTCCAGCGTACATCATCGCCAAAGGTATAATTATGAAATACAGGTGTAAAAGTTCCATTTACTTGCTTTACCTGTTGTATTAAACGTTCTAGTTCTTGTTTTTTATCTAAAAAAGAATGCCTTTTTAGCAACGCATAATCTATACAATGAAATGCATTGATTTGCAAAGGTGTTTGCACTTCGTAGTCTAAATCGTAAAACTGAAAAGGTGTACAAGTTCCTGCTCTAAAACCCAGTTCGTTAATATAACCCATTGTGAAATCCTGTTTTACCTCAAGCTCAATAAGGTTTCTGTAAGATTCTGGTAAGTTCAATTTAGAAAACGAATGTCTTGAAGCCTCTAAACCATAATTGACAATAGACTCCATTTTTTTCTTTTCCTTTTTCAACACTTCAATATCTTCCAATGCAAAATAAGAGGCTTTGAGTCCTACTTTGCAATAATCAGAAACCGATTTTATCAACGACACAAACTGCTTTCTATTAACATTAATATTCTTGTCATAGGTTGAATAATCGCCTATCAAGAAAAAGACAACAAACTTAAACTTGGTTTGTTTTTGCTTAGTGATGATCCATTTAAACGTATCATAAGGGTCTCTTTGAAATCCAAAAAGCACTAAATAGCGTTGGTAAAACTGCCTGAATTTAAACCTAAACAAATCGCCTAAAGTTCCGCCAATGGTTCGTAGCAATCCTTTTTGCCTAAAGTAGTATGCCATTGGAACATCAATAACTGGCTGAATGGAATACGACTTCTTTGGAAATTCAAAATCTGGAAATTGAGCTTGCAACACACTTTTAAATTTATATGCCCAAATATCAATTACAGGTTGGTGTAAAAATCCGTTTTTAAAGGCTAAACTTTCTTTTGCTAAAAAGCGTCCGTACTCATCTTTTACATGCGGCAAATATTCTTCATAGCGACTTAACAGGTAAAAAGTAGCTGCAAAAATATCATAAGGCAAACTACTTTTTTCTGAAGTACCAAAAAATGCTTTAGTAGTATCCCAATCGTGCACGTGTATTTCTACATCGTTGAGTCCTTGTTCAAATAACAGCTCATGACTTCTTATAAAAATCTCATTGCTCAACGGTTGTTTAGCATACGAAATCTTTAAGCTTTCATGAGCTATAAACTCTTCAATAGTTGTGGTAAAACTTACTGGAACACCTAAAATTCTTGTGCATATATGCTTAAAAGCATAGCTTAACCTTGGTGTTATTTTATGGGTGAAAACTAATAGCACTTATAAGATATTTTCATCTGCAAAGCTAAAGTATGCTTTTTCGGTAATAATTAAGTGGTCTAGCACTTTTATATCCAAACTCTCTCCTGCATATTTCAGTTTTTGGGTAAGTTGCTTATCGGCTTCACTAGGTTTTAATGTTCCTGATGGATGATTGTGCGCTAAAATAAGTCCTGTAGCACCAAGCTCCAGCGCATTTTTCATCACCAAACGCACATCTACTAGAGTTCCTGTAATGCCACCTTTACTTAATTGTTGCTTTTGAATCACTTTATTAGAATTGTTTAAATACACAATCCAAAATTCCTCATGTGGCAACTCACCAATAACAGGTTGCATCAGTTCAAATACCGAAATACTTGAGGTAATTTTCTTTCTTTCTAGTGCTTCTTCTCCTCTACGTCGTCGTCCCAATTCCATAGCAGCTGCAATAGTAATGGCTTTAGCTTCACCAATACCTTTAAAATCCATTAACTGTTTGAGTGATAGTTTTCCAAGTTCGTTTAAGTTATTGCCAACGCTTGCCAAAATACGTTTAGACAACTCTACAGCACTTTCTTCTTTATTTCCAGAACCTATCAATATAGCTACCAATTCAGCATCGCTTAACGTTGCTTTACCTTTATCGCGAAGCTTTTCTCTAGGTTGGTCGTCTTGACTCCAATGTTTTATAGAAAATGACGTGGGTTTCTCCTGCATAGCATAAAGATAAATATTGTAACTTTCAGAAGCAATTTTTTATCCATTCAACCTTTTAAAAAATTTATTATGAAATCATTGTTTTCAGAAGACGCTGTTACAGAAATAAAATCTCGTTTAGAACACCTATCACCATCTCACAAGCCACAATGGGGAAAAATGAATGCCTCACAAATGTTAACACACTGCCAGTTTCCGTTACAAGTTGCTGTAGGTGACTTAAAACTTGAAAGACCTAATGCTTTTAAACGCGCGTTGTTTTCAATGTTTAAATCCTCATTATACAATGATAAACCTAGGAAACAAGGATTACCAACAGCTAAAGAATTTGTGGTTACGACTGATACTGAATTTGCTCCTGAAAAATCAAAGTTACTCACTGAAATTGATAAGTTTCACGCTAAAAAAATGCAAACCCAGTGGCCTGAACATCCTATGTTTGGTAAGTTTAATTCAGAACAATGGGGACAAATGCAGTATAAGCATCTTGACCATCATTTAAAACAATTTGGGGTGTAATGTCCTATCCTCCAAAAATACATCAGGATGACAATAAAGCACACATGATTGCTGTGATGCAACAGTATCCTTTGGCGACGCTTATTTCGGTAAAAGACAATGAACCTTTAGTAACGCATTTACCATTGATTTACAAAGACGAATCCCTTATTGGTCATTTGGATATATTTAATCCGCAAGTCGAACTACTTAAGAATAACCAAGCTGTAACGGTTATTTTTTCTGGACCAGAATGTTACATATCACCAAGTATTTACAGTACCGAACAACTCCCAACATGGAATTATGTAAAAGTACATCTTAAAGGAACGGTTGCCGAAATTGATAATCCTGAAGCCATAAAGCAAAGCATGATTGCAATGACCGAGTTTCTTGAACCTGATAATGCGTATGTACTAGAACCTAACAACCCCAAAATGGATGCATACCTGCCCTATGTAAAGGGTTTTAAAATTACAATTACTGCTTGGGAAGGTAAGTTTAAACTCTCCCAAAACCGAAATAAAAAAGATTTTGAATTGGCTAAAGACGAACTGATTAAACAAAACCAGAATAGCATTAAAGCGTTTTTGGACAGCCTTTTCATATAATATAACCTCAACAAATGAAAGAAAATTCTAAACCATTTAATAGCTCCGAAGAATTCCAGAAAGCTCTATCTGCAATGCATAGTTATCAGCAAAGGCATATATCAATAAGAGAAGACTACGAGTTACTTTTAGAAATCACAACATCTTATGAAAAAGATTACGCGAAATTTAATTCTTTATATAGAGCGTCATTAAAAGGTTTCTTATCTCTAATCGAGTCAGATATATATGGATTGAACCAAATTGACCCTTATGAAGGTTATACTGACAAACATAGTTTTGAGCATAAATTTAAAAGAACTTTTAAAAAAATATGTAATACTTGGAATAAAGAAGAAATTATTTTAAAATATCTAGATTCAAAATATGCTAATCTTAAAAACTTAAAGAAAAAAAGAGATAAGTTAATTCATCCCAAAGAAACTTCTGACTTGATTAATGTAAACCTCAATCAATTAGAAACTTTAAAATTAGGTTTCCAGGATTATACAAATTTAATTGACTCAATAATGAATGGTTTTTTTATTAGTCCTAAAAATTTTAATTTTTTTACATAAAAAAACTAACAGCTTATAGCACCTAATCTAGGTTTCGAGAGATTCAAAACCCAAAAAACAAAATAGATTCCGCATTGCAGTACGGAATGACAAACTACCCAATCAATCCTTTAATGGCATCAAAATCCAATCCGCCATAATTTCCAGAACTCATTAACAACAAGGCTTTGTCTTTAAAATCTTGAGAGAATAAGTAGTTTTTAAAATCGTCAGGATTGGTATAAATAATCAAGTCATCACGCTCAAACGCTTTGGCAATTTGCTCGTGTGTTACTGCATCTAGCTTTTTAATTTCCACTGCATGCGGACTATAAAATACCACTGCAACATCAGCTGCATCTAGAGCACCTTTGTATTCTTTTAAAAATTCAGCATTTAAACTAGAATAGGTATGCAGTTCTAAACACGCAACTAGCGTTCTGTTTTTGTACTGTTCTTTAACCGCTTTTGTTGTGGCTTCTACCTTACTTGGTGAGTGCGCAAAATCTTTGTAAGCAACACTGGTTGCGCTTTCAGCTATTTTCTCCAAACGTTTACTAGCTCCTTTAAAGGTTGCAATAGCTTCGTAAAAATCGTCTTCGTCAATTCCCATGTGTTGGCAAATCCATTTAGCTCCTGCAAGATTGTTTAAATTATGCTTTCCAAATACTTCAATAGGTAAAGGACCTTCAGGAGTTTCTAATAAGGTTTCGCCATCTTCAACCGTATATTCTGGTGTGTAATATGGTAACTTACGTATGGTATTTTCACTAGCTTCTACTACTCTAGCAACTTCAGTATCTTCAGCATTATATGTCACACTTCCACCGCGAACAATACTATCAACAAATATGCTGAATTGCTCTACATAGTTTTTATAGGTTGGAAATACATTAATATGATCCCAAGCAATACCACTTAACAAGGCAATGTTAGGTTTGTACAAGTGAAACTTTGGTCGCCTGTCTATTGGTGAACTTAAATACTCATCACCTTCTAACACGATAAAATCGTTGTCATCTGTGAGTTTTACCATAACATCAAACCCTTCAAGTTGTGCGCCAACCATATAATCGACATCACGATCGTGGTAATGCATCACGTGCAAAATCATAGATGTAATGGTAGTTTTACCATGGCTTCCACCAATAACAACACGTGTTTTTTCTTTTGACTGTTCGTACAAAAACTCTGGATAACTATAAATTTTCAAGCCTAATTCTTGAGCTTTAAGCAACTCCGGATTATCAGCTTTTGCATGCATACCTAAAACGACTGCATCTAAATCTGCTGTAATTTTTTCAGGAAACCAACCAAAAGCTTCTGGTAACAAACCTTTGTTTTCCAAACGAGATTTTGAAGGATCAAAAATAGTATCGTCGCTTCCTGTTACTTGATAACCTTTGTTATGTAATGCAATGGCCAAATTGTGCATTGCTGCACCACCTATAGCTATAAAATGTACGTTCATAGTAAAAAATAATTCGAAATGTTACTTCGAGAAATTCCTGTTAACACAGGATTAAATTAAAAAGTAAATATACTAATTGATGCTGGAAGACCGAAGTTTGAAGTCACAAGTTTTTCTATATTTTTCAAGCTTGGGTTAAGGTCGCTTGCTTTCAAGTTTAGCTTTACGAGTTAACAAACTTTCATCTTTAAGACTCGCATAGGCTTCGTCAATAGTTTTTATTGCCAACTCATAATTTTCTCGCTTTTCATACAAATCAATTAAATGCGTGTAGCACTTAATAGAACCTCCTACTCTCACTGCATTTTTATAATTGCTTTCAGCTGGTCCATATTCTTTTTCGTCTTCATGCACATGACCCATTGCCAAATATCCATCAACTGGAGAAATGGCAAAGAGTTCCTTGGCATACTTCATCGCTTTTTTTGAGCTTCCACCTATAATGCCAGGAACCTCTAGATAATAATGCACCAAAGCCCAACGAGTGTCAATGTGGTTAGCGTCTAAATTTGCTGCTGTTAAAAATGCGTCTTCAACATCTCCAATTAAGCCTAACGCTCTAAACTTACTAACCGATTTAGCTTTCATACCAAGAGCACCTCCATACTTGTAATGGTAATTAGCCACATTGGGTTTAGCTTCAACCAATTTTTCATAGTTCTCTATAGCGTTGTCCCAATCTTTTTGGTAACCATAAACATCACCCAAAACTTCAATAGCTTCAAGATTGTTTGGGTTTTCTTTATGATATTTAAGCGCTAAGGTTTTTGCTTGTTCAAGTTGATTATTGTCTAATAGCGTATGAATCTGCTCTACAGTTTTTGACTGCCCAATCAGTACCAATGGAAATAAAAGAAAAGCAAAAAATAATTTCATGTGTCTTTAATTACTATTACAAATCTAAACTTTCAAATTCAAATGTTATTGTTTTTATAACCTAATTCAGTTTCTTAGTCTCTTAAAAAATAGCTACTTTAACTCAACCAATACGATACTTTACTAATTCATCGTTTTTTGGAATACATTTTGAAGTTAGTTTTGAAGAAAACGCATATTTATGAAACAACTTATAGCACTTTTAATGATAATTCTTTTTGCAAACCACACACATGCTCAGTCCAATAATTATGACGATCTCTGGAAAAAGGTCAGTCAGTTTGAAACCGATGGTTTACCAAAATCGGCTTTAGAAGTTGTGGAGCAAATAAGAACACTTGCCAAAAAAGACAACAACGCACCACAAAATATTAAAACACTTATCTACAAAAGTAAATATGCTTTAACGCTAGAAGAAGATGCGCAGCTCAACATTATTAACGAGTTTAAAACTGAAATTGGCACTAGCGAAACACCTGTTAAAAATGTATTGGAAAATATGCTTGCCACAATGTATTGGCAATATTTTCAACAAAACAGATACCTTTTCTACAACCGTACGCATACTGAAACTAAAGTGGATAGTACCGATTTTAGGACTTGGGATTTACAAACCTTGTTTAACGACATTCATCTGCATTATCAAAATTCTTTAAAAAACGGACTCATACTTCAGCAAACACCTTTGGTAAACTATGATGATATTTTGCTTAAAGCAACTGAATCTAAACGTTACAGACCAACACTTTTTGATCTTTTAAATCACAATGCACTAGCGTTTTATAAAACCGACGAAAACAGCATTACCAAACCTGCTTATCAATTTGAAATTGACAATGCAAACTATTTAAGTGATGCCAAAACATTTGCTAACCTAAACATTACATCAAAAGATTCTACATCGTTACAATTGCATGCGCTCAAAATTTATCAAGACCTGATACAATTTCACGTAAAAGATAAAGAACCTTATGCATTGGTAGACGCAGATATTGACCGTTTACTGTTTGTATCTCAAAAAAGCATTTTAGATAATACCGAAAGTCTTCTTCTAGATACCTTAAAAGCTTCACAAGAGCTTTGGAACACACATGAAACCTCAGCTTTATATAGTTACCACATTGCTTGGACACTTTATCAACAAGGTAACAAGTATGTACCTAAGACAAATGCTGATGTGAGATGGAAAACTAAAGAAGCCTTAGAACTTTGTAACGCAGTAATACAAAAATTCCCAAAAAGTAGAGGTGCTGAAAAATGCGAAGTTCTTAAAGGCATGATTTTGCAAAGCAACCTTCAAATTACTACTGAACGCTTTTTACAAATTCAGCAATATGGCAAAGCTTTGGTAAAGTATAAAAATATTGACCAATTGCAGTTTAATGCTTATAAAGTAACAAGTTCAGAAGCTACAGCTTATAACAAATTATATGATGCTGAAGAACGCCTAAACTACATCAACAAACTAAAAATTACTGAGCAATGGCAAGTAGATTTGAAAAATGAAAATGATTACCAATTGCACACTACCGAAGTGATTTTACCAAAATTAAACAATGGTCAGTATATCATAATGGCAAGTGTAGATAATGAAGACAAGACATTTGCAACCCAAATCCTTCAGGTCATTGATATGGCAGTTGTTGAAAAATCAGACAAAACCCATCATATTTATCAAATTATTGAAAGGGAAAATGGACAACCAATTGCTGGTTTGGACGTAAAAATTTCTTATAAAAAAGACTATAATCGCAGCTACATTACCGAAGAATTAACCACAAATCAAAATGGTGAATTCAAACTAAAAAAGCGTAAAAATGATTTCTTCTATGACCTTAGCATTTATGCTGAACGCAAAGGCGAAATCGCTTTTTTTAACGGATTTTATTTAAGTAATTATAGTTGGAGAGATGATGAAGAACTTATAAGCTACAAAGCGTTTTTATTTACCGACAGAAGCATTTACAGACCAGGACAAACCGTTTATTTTAAAACTATTGCCATCAAAACAAAAGACGGCAAGTCCGAAGTAGTTGCCAACCAACCTGTTTATGCCGCATTACTAGATGTAAACCATGAAGAAATCATGGATCTTGAATTTAAAACCAATGAGTTTGGATCAGTTTCTGGTGAATTTATTTTGCCCAACAATGGATTAACAGGCAATTATCACATCGAATTTGATTCTGATTCAGGTAACATCGATTTTTTTACCGAACATTATTTCTCGGTTGAAGAGTACAAACGTCCTAAGTTTGAAACCAAGTTTAATCCTGTTACTGAAACCTACAAAGTTAACGACTCGGTAACTGTAAAAGGAACTGCTTTAGCTTATGCAGGAAGCAACATTACTGATGCTAAAGTGGTTTATCGTGTACATCGAAAAGTACAATATCCTGATTGGTACTATTGGTATCGTCCTTGGTTTAATAGCGAACCTCAAGAAATAACACATGGTGAAAGTATAACCAACAGCAAAGGTGAATTTGAAATCACCTTTAAAGCACTTCCTGATGAAAGTGTTGATAAAAGCAGTTTACCTGTTTTTAATTATGAAATTACTGCTGATGTTACCGACTTAAATGGTGAAACACGCAGTGCCACAACTATTGTTAATGTAGGTTACCATGCATTAATGGCTTCCATTCTGGTTGATGACACATTAGACAAGAACAAAAAAGACCACACTATTAGTATTGATACCAAAAACCTTAATGGTGAATTTGTTGCTGCTAAAGGAACACTTAAAGTGTATAAATTAAATGCTCCTGACAGAGTTTTAAGACAGCGTACATGGGATGCTCCAGATTATCAAGTTATTTCTAAAGAAGAATTTACAAGCAAATTTCCTCATGAAGCTTATAGTAACGAACATAATCCAGACAATTGGGAAAAAGGAACACTTGTGTTGACCAAATCTTTTGATACCGAAACCTCAAAAGAGGTTAAACTAGGCACCATTAAAAGATGGGAATCTGGTCAATACATTATTGTTTTAGAAAGTGAAGACAAGTTTGGTCAATTGGTAAAAGACCAAGCTAAAACCACATTATTCAGTAATAAAGACAAAACCTTGGCAGACAATCAACTATTCAGTATTACAACAGACAAATCAACTTATAGTGCTAACCAAAGTGTAATGGTCACTTTAGGTTCAGCTGCCGAAGATATTATTGTAACGCTTGAAGTTGAGAAAGACCAAGACATCATCAAGACATTTATTATTCCGTTAAGCAACACTAAAAAAACCATTACTATTCCTGTAACTAGTGATGATATTGGTGGATTTGCTATTCATTATAGTTTTGCAGCTTACAACAGTTTTGTGAGCTCAACATTACCTATTGCTGTACCATATCCTAAAACCGATTTAGAAATAGAAACCCTAACCTTTAGAGATAAGCTACAACCTGGAGCTGATGAAACTTGGAGTTTTAAAATTAAAGGCCCTAAAGGTGAAAAAGTAAGTTCTGAGTTGTTGGCAAGTATGTACGATGCATCTTTAGATCAATTTAAAGCTCACAACTGGACGTTTAACCCAATACAACAACCAACCTATTACTCCAACCATAACCGAAATGCGTCTCGTAGTTTTGGCTCACAAGGTTTTAGAGTGTTTAACCCTTCACTAATTCATAAACGTTTTGAGCAGCAACAGTACGACCAACTTAATTGGTTTGGGTTGTCTTTTGGAAGTAATTATCACATGTTACGAGGACGAGTTGCTGGTTTAGAGTTACGAGAAGAATCCATGAGAACTTTTTCTGCTGAAGAGATGGAATTGGATGAAGTTGTTACAGTTGCTTATGGTTATGAAAAAAAATCAAACGTAACATCTTCAATTCAAACTATTACAGCTGAAGATATAGAACAAATACCTAATGCTTCTTTAGATCAAATATTAGAAGGTAAAGCAGGAGATTTAGAAAAAACAGAAAACTTTG
Source organism: Gaetbulibacter sp. PBL-D1 (assembly GCF_050509525.1). NCBI lineage: Bacteria > Pseudomonadati > Bacteroidota > Flavobacteriia > Flavobacteriales > Flavobacteriaceae > Gaetbulibacter > Gaetbulibacter sp. PBL-D1. The sequence continues at coordinate 11,502 of NZ_JBNWKB010000018.1, forward strand.
ATGCTGATAATATTCAGATTAGAAAAAACCTTCAAGAAACCGCATTTTTCTTTCCGCAGTTACAAACCGATGAAAACGGAAACGTGAGTTTTAATTTCACAACACCAGAAGCCTTAACCAAATGGAAATTGCAGCTTTTAGCACATACAAAAACGCTACATAGTGCTGTAAGCAGTTTTGAAACCGTAACTCAAAAAGAGTTAATGGTGTTACCAAATGCACCTCGCTTTTTACGTCAAGGTGATGTTATTACCATTAGCACAAAAATTGCTAATCTTACTGAAAAAGCGCTTTCAGGACAAGCTAAATTAGAGTTAACAGATGCTATTTCTGGGAAAGATATTGCACAAACACTTGTCAGGTCGAGCGCAGTCGAGACCTTTTCTGTAGATGCAAAAGGTAACACCCAAGTGTCATGGACGCTAAACATTCCAGATAATGTGAGTGCTATTCAATATAAAATTATAGCAAAATCTGGTGATTTTAGTGATGGTGAACAAAGTGCATTACCTGTACTAACTAACAGAATGTTAGTCACCGAAACATTACCAATGTGGATAAAAAGTAACGAAACCAGAACGTTTACATTATACAAGCTTAAAAACAACGCTTCTTCAACCTTAAAACACCATAAGCTCACTTTAGAGATAACCTCTAATCCTGCGTGGTATGCTGTTCAAGCATTGCCTTACCTTATGGAATATCCTTATGATTGTAATGAGCAAACCTTTAGTCGTTACTACGCAAATGCGTTGGCAAGTCATATTGCAAACAGTAATCCTAGAATACAAGAGGTTTTCAATCAGTGGAAAAACATAGATGCATTAATCAGTAATCTTGAAAAAAATGAAGAATTAAAATCTATTCTTATTCAAGAAACACCTTGGTTACGCGATGCGCAAAGTGAAACCGAACAAAAGAAACGTATCGCTTTGTTGTTTGACATGAATAAAATGAACAACGAGTTACAATCTGCCTTACGTAAACTACAACAAAACCAAATGAGCAATGGTGCTTGGTCTTGGTTTAAAGGTGGACGCGAAAACCGTTACATTACGCAGCATATTATTACTGGTTTTGGACATTTAAAACATCTTAATGTCACGTCGAGCGCAGTCGAGACGTCAATGATTCATCAAGCCATTCAATATCTAGATGCTGAATTTGTAAAAGAGTATAAAGACCTTAAAAAATACAACAGCAAAGTAGATTTAAGTAAAGACCACTTGAGCTATACACAATTGCATTATTTGTACATGCGAAGCTTTTTCCCTGAAATTAAAACATCAAAAGAAGTTGAAGACATTACCAAATATTACCACACACAAATACAAAAATATTGGTTGTCACGTTCGTTGTATGCTAAAGGATTAATGGCTTTAATAACACACAGAATGGAAGATGATAAAACAGCTTCTAAAATCTTAAAGTCATTGAAAGAAAACAGTATTACTTCAGAAGAATTAGGTATGTACTGGAAAGAAAACACAAGTTCTTGGTATTGGTATCAAGCACCTATTGAAACACAAGCGTTGCTGATTGAAGCGTTTTCAGAAATTGAAAATGACACTAAAACTGTAGACAACCTAAAAATATGGTTACTTAAAAACAAGCAAACCAATCAGTGGAAAACCACAAAAGCAACTACCGAAGCAGTTTACGCATTGCTATTACAAGGCAGCGATTGGTTAAGCGTTACCGAAATGGTTGATGTTGTTTTAGGTAATGAGCCTGTTGAACCTTCAAAATTAGAAACTGTAAAAGTTGAAGCAGGAACTGGTTATTATAAAACATCTTGGAACACTACCGAAATTAAACCTGAAATGGCAGAAGTAAGACTCACCAAAAAAGGAAATGGCATTGCTTGGGGAAGTTTATATTGGCAATATTTTGAAGATTTAGATAAGATAACTTCTGCTGAAACACCATTAAAACTTCAGAAGAAATTATTTAAAAAGAATAATACTGATACTGGTGAAGAGCTTACAGAAATTACTTCTGAAACTCATTTAGAGGTTGGTGATTTGGTTCGTGTACGTATAGAATTACGTAGTGATCGTGCTATGGAATTTATTCACATGAAAGATATGCGAGCAGCAGGACTAGAACCTGTTAATGTAATGTCGCAATACAAATGGCAAGATGGATTAGGCTATTATGAAGCGACCAAAGATGCAAGTACAAATTTCTTCTTTGATTACTTACCAAAAGGAATTTATGTGTTTGAATACGACTTACGTGTAAACAATTCTGGAGATATGAGTAATGGCATCACAACCATTCAAAGTATGTATGCACCAGAGTTTAGTAGCCATAGTGAAGGCGTGAGAATTTCAGTTAATAATTAAATAAAAAAGGCTTCAAAAATTTGAAGCCTTTTTTATTATTTACTTGGTGGCGTTGTTGGCCTAACCTCTATTTTACTAGGTAAGGTTCTTGGATTCATTTTTAATAAATCAACAACCAATTCACCTATATCTTCACTTTGAATTTTCCAAGCATCAGAAGCATCAGGTTCATTACCATTAAAATGTGTAGATACTGATCCAGGCATAATGGTACTTACTTTAATACCATACTTACGCAAATCTAACATAACCGCTTGTGTAAAACCTGTAACACCAAACTTACTGGCATTATAAGCAGAGCCATTCGCAAAGAAATTGGTTCCTGCTAGACTTGAAATGGTAATGTAATATCCTTTAGAAGCTTTTAGTGCATCTACACTTGCCTTTATTGAATAAAAAGCACCTGTAAGGTTAGTATCAATAGTATCTTGCCATTGCTGTAACGTAATATCTTCAATACTTGCAAAATGACCAACACCTGCATTAGCAATTACAACATCTAACTGTCCAAATTGGGAGACCACGTCTTTTACAGCGTCTTGTTGGCTTTTAAAATCAGTAACATCGGCTTTGAGTCCAATAGCTTTTGCGCCTGCTTTACTTGACGCGTTTAATTTACCTGCAATTTCATGTGACCTTGCACTACTTCTGCTGGTTATGGCAACATGAACACCTTGATCCATTAAACATTTAGCAATGCCATAGCCAATACCTTTTGTGCCTCCTGTAATGAGTGCAACTTTATTTTGTAACATATATATATTATTTTTTTGGTGGATAATTTTCTAAAATCTTTACCACAATAGCTTTAAACTTAGCTTCGCGTTTATCTGGTTTTGCATTTGGATTAAAACTGTCTTCACTTACGGCTTGCCAAAACAAACCAACACCGTTTTCATCAACAAAATCAATAATAATTTGACGATTGAGATTTGATTGTCCAACAGGAATTCCAATAGAAACGCCTCCTCCTACATTACGTCCTCCTCCACCTAGACCAACACCAACCGAACTTCGGTTTGCTTCTTGAAACTCATCGCTTTTAATATCTATAAAGAAGTCTGGTGTTTCAGACAAAGTGAGTCCTTTACTTTGAAGCTCTTCGTCTAAAGCGTTCATTAAACGGTTAGTATCCAGCTCACTTAACCCTGATTGGATATTGGCGTAATAATTATAGGTTTTATAAGTTGTAAAGTCGGTTGCAGTTTCGTAGTCATAATTCACTCTAATTGGAGCGCAAGACACCAAAAACAGTACAACTATTAATGATAAATATCTCATAACTTTTTTATTTAAAGTTACGAAATTAATTACTCATCAGCAGGTTTTGCGTTAAGCATTTGCCAAAGTTTATCTTTAAGCTCTTGAAGACCTTGTTGCGCTACTGAAGACATAAACATATAGTCTACTGGGAGTTCGTTATCTAATTCTTCTTTAAGCTCTGCTTTTAACTCGTCATCCAACATATCACTTTTAGAGATAGCTATAAAACGTTCTTTATCTAAAATTTCAGGATTGTAGCGCTTTAATTCATCTAGTAAAATATCGTACTGTTTTTTAATATCATCAGCATCCGCAGGAATTAAAAACAACAATACTGAGTTACGCTCAATATGTCGAAGGAAATAATGTCCAAGTCCTTTTCCTTCTGCAGCACCTTCAATAATTCCAGGAATGTCAGCAATTACAAATGATTGATGATCTCTATACTCTACAATACCTAGGTTAGGTTTTAAGGTAGTAAACTCGTAATCGGCAATTTTAGGTTTAGCAGCTGTAACCACTGAAAGTAGTGTAGATTTTCCTGCATTAGGGAAACCCACTAAACCAACATCAGCTAAAATTTTAAGCTCAAGAATAATGTCACGATCTTCTCCTGGAATTCCAGGTTGCGCATATCGTGGCGTTTGGTTTGTAGAACTTTTAAAATGCCAGTTTCCACGTCCTCCCATTCCACCTTTGGCAATGATTTTTTCCTCGCCATTTTCGGTAATTTCAAAAAGGATTTCGTTAGTTTCTTTGTCTCTAATTACAGTTCCTAGTGGCACATCCATGTACACATCTGCTCCATCGGCTCCTGTGCTTCTACTCTTACCTCCATGCTCACCATGTTCAGCTCTAAAGTGCCTTTTAAATTTATAGGTATACAATGTCCATAGGTTAGCATTACCACGAATTATAACGTGACCTCCTCGTCCACCATCACCTCCATCTGGACCTCCTTTTTCTATATATTTTTCACGATGTAAATGCGCAGAACCTTTACCTCCATTTCCGGAAGCAACATGTAGTTTTACGTAATCGACAAAATTACCTTCAGTCATATTCATTTTCCGCGAAAGCGGAAATCTTTTTAAGTTATTATTTTATTCGGTTTGAACGACCAATTACAAAATAGGTAATAGAACCAAAAAAAGGCAATAGCAATACAATTAGAACCCAAATAAGTTTATCATTACCATTAAATCTATTCATCAAAATATTTATAAGGGCAATTAAAGGTAAAACAAGTACCAAAACCAATAATATGGTCCAAAAAACAATTCCTAATTCAGGTGAAATAATATCCATCCTTACAAGCTATCTATAACAGCACTTAATCGCTCAGTAATATCTTCAATACTACCAACACCATCTACACCATAATATTTGTCTTGTGCAGAATAGTAATCTTTAAGTATGGCTGTTTTTTTGTAGTATTCTTTAATTCGGTTTCTAATAATGTTTTCATCAGCATCATCAGCTCTACCACTAGTTTTACCACGCTCTAATAAACGTTGCACTAAAACTTCATCATCAACTTCAAGAGCAATCATAGCATTAATTTGAGAGTCCTTTTGATCCATTAATTTATCTAATGCTTCAGCCTGCGCATTGGTGCGCGGAAAACCATCAAAAATAAACCCTTTAGCATCTGCATTTTTTTCTACTTCAGCATTAAGCATATCAATAGTTACTTGGTCAGGAACCAACTCTCCTTTGTCCATGTATGATTTTGCTAACATGCCAAGAGCGGTTTCATTTTTAATATTGAATCTAAACACATCTCCTGTTGAAATGTGTACTAAACTGTATTTTTCTTTTAAAAATTCGGCTTGTGTGCCTTTTCCTGCTCCTGGAGGTCCAAATAGGACAAAATTAGTCATGTGTTGTGTGGTTTTTAATTGATATATCGCTGGTAAATCTCTACCTAATCCATCATAGTCAAGTCCGTAACCAACTATGAATTTATTAGGAATTTCCATACCAACATAATGTAGTTTAAAATCTTTCTTGTAGGCTTCTGGTTTATAAAACAAGGTCGCTATTTTAAGCTCTTTTACATTTTCGTTTTTGAAAATTCTATGAACTTCAGCCAGTGTTTTACCAGAGTCGATAATGTCTTCTAAAATTACAACTGTTCTGCCTGTTAAATCTTGTGTTAAACCTACTAGACGCTGAATATCGTCAGTAGATTTTAAACCTTCATAAGACGCTAGTTTTATAAAAGTAACTTCACAAGGTTTTGGGTATTTCTTTACAAAATCGCTTACAAACATAAACGACCCATTTAAGATCCCAACAAACACTGGCACTTCATCTTGCAAATCGTTTGCAATGGCAGTAACCATGTGCTCTACAGTCGCTTGAATTTCGTCTTCAGAAATAAACGGTTTAAAATGTAAATCGTGAAGCTTTATCACTTGTTTTTAATTTTAGAAATGCAAAGATAATCATTTGATTAACGTTTTGCGAATTCTCGTTTAGATTGTTAAGATTTTAGTTTTTTCAGAGGGTTTTGATTTGTACTTTTGTGGAAAATCAACACAATGAATTTTTTCTCTTCAGAATTTAAGCTAGGTATTCTTGGTGGTGGACAACTTGGTAAAATGATGCTTTACAATACCAGAAAATTTGATATCTACACTAAAGTACTGGATGCTAGCAACGAAGCACCTTGTAAAATTGCTTGCAACGAGTTTCAACTTGGTGATTTAATGGATTTTGATGCGGTTTACAATTTTGGAAAACAGGTTGACGTTTTAACCTTTGAGATTGAAAACGTAAACACAAATGCACTTGAAGCTCTAGAAAAAGAAGGCGTAAAAGTATACCCTTCTTCAAAAACTTTGAGAACCATTCAAAATAAAGCAACACAAAAACTGTTTTATAAAGACCATAACATCCCAACAGCCGATTTTACTCGATTCGCTTACACTTCTGAAATTAAAGAAGCTATTCACAATGGAGGCTTACAACTCCCTTTTGTATGGAAAAGCGCTCAGTTTGGTTATGATGGTAATGGTGTAAAAGTTGTAAGAACTATAGAGGATTTAGAAGGTTTACCTAATGTTGAGTGTATTGCAGAAGACATGATTCCTTTTAAAAATGAACTGGCAGTTATTGTGGCTAGAAATGTTGATGGTGATATAAAAACGTATCCAGTAGTTGAAATGGAATTTCATCCTGAAGCCAACCAAGTCGAATATGTTATTTGTCCTGCACGAATTGATGACACTGTTGCGCAAAAAGCTCGTGAAGTGGCTTTAAATGTTTCTAAAGCATTTAACCATGTTGGACTTTTAGCAGTTGAAATGTTTCAGACTAAAAACGATGAGATTTTGGTTAACGAAGTAGCACCAAGACCTCACAACTCGGGTCATCAAACTATTGAAGCGAGTTACACCTCACAGTTTGAACAACACTTACGTGCTATTCTTAATTTACCATTAGGACAAACAGATAGTAAAGTTGGTGGAATTATGGTAAATTTGGTAGGAGCCGAAGGTCATACAGGAGATGTTGTTTATGAAAACATTGCCGAAATAATGAAACTAGAAGGTGTTACACCTCATATATACGGAAAAAAACAAACTCGTCCGTTTAGAAAAATGGGACATGTAACCATTGTAAATGAAGATATAAACGAAGCAAGACGTGTAGCTGAACAAGTAAAGAAAACCATTAAAGTTATAAGCAAATAAACTATGAGCAAAGTAGGAATCATTATGGGAAGTAAAAGCGATTTGCCTGTTATGCAAGACGCTATTGACATACTAAAAGGATTTGATATAGATATAGAAGTTGATATTGTTTCGGCTCATCGTACACCTGAAAAACTGTTCGATTACGGTAAAAACGCACATACAAGAGGCATCTCAGTAATTATTGCTGGAGCTGGTGGTGCAGCACACTTACCTGGTATGGTAGCTTCTTTATCTCCACTACCTGTTATTGGTGTTCCTGTAAAAAGCAGCAACTCTATTGATGGTTGGGATTCTGTTTTATCTATTCTTCAAATGCCTGGTGGTGTTCCTGTAGCAACTGTGGCTTTAAATGGTGCAAAAAATGCAGGAATTTTAGCTGCTCAAATTATTGGTAGCTCTGACCAATGTGTTCTAGATAAAATAATGGTTTACAAAGAAGGTCTGAAAGCCAAGGTAATAGAATCTGCTAAAGATTTATAACAAAAAAACCTCGACAGAAAGCCGAGGTTTTTAACGCTATTAATCAATTATTTCTTTAAAGAGCTCTCTTTAAAACTCTTATGAAAAATCTGCCGCAAAGATAAAATTATATTTTAAATAAAAACCTAAAAAAAAAGTTAATATTCAGTATTTCAATTTCTTAGTAGGAAAAATATCACACTGACTTTAACAATTAATAGCACTTAAAATGAATATTTTAAACAAACCCTTTGACACTCAATTTCATACTGCTCCGTTTTCAAAAATAAAGAACGAGGATTTTCTTCCAGCAATTAAAAAAGGAATTGAAGATGCAAAAGCAGAAATTGATGCCATAACCAATAATCCGGAAGCACCAACGTTTCAAAATACTATTGAAGCTTTAGATTTTTCAGGTGAACAGTTAGATAGAATCTCAAGTATATTCTTCAATTTAAATTCTGCTGAAACCAACGACGAAATTCAAAAGATTGCTCAAGAGGTTTCACCTTTATTATCTGAATTCAGTAATGATATCACTTTAAACGAAACGTTATTTAAACGTGTTAAAGCCGTTTACGATGCTAAAGACAGTTTAGATTTAACAACGGAACAGTTAACACTTCTTAATAAAAAATATAAAGGGTTTTCTAGAAATGGAGCCAATTTACCTGAAGACAAAAAACAACAGCTTCGCGACATTGATAAAGAATTAAGTAAACTAAAACTAAAATTTGGTGAAAACGTATTGGCTGAAACCAACAAATATGAACTTCACATTACTAATGAAGCCGATTTAGACGGTTTACCAGAAAGCGCCAAAGAAGAAGCCAAACAAACTGCTGAACAAAAAGGTAAAGACGGTTGGATGATTACCTTACAATATCCAAGCTACATACCATTTATGACCTATGCTAAAAATCGTGAGTTGCGTAAAAAATTAGCTTTAGCTTTTGGAGCAAAAGGGTTTAACAATGATACATTAGATAATCAAGACATTGTTTTAAAAATTGCCAAACTACGCCATCAACGTGCTAACTTATTAGGATACAAAACGCATGCGCATTTTGTTTTAGAAGAGCGTATGGCAAAAAATCCTGAAACTGTAAACACCTTTTTAAACGATTTATTAGAAAAGGCTAAACCAGCTGCCGAACGTGAGTTTAAAACATTAAGCGATTTTGCCAAAGAACTAGATGGTATTGAGCAATTACAAAAATGGGATGGTGGTTATTATTCTGAAAAATTAAAACAAAAGCTATTCGATTTAGATGACGAAAAGCTAAAACCATATTTCAAACTTGAAAATGTTATTAATGGAGTGTTTACCATTGCTGAAAAACTATACGGTTTACAGTTTGAAGAAATCAACACGATTGATAAATACCACGACGATGTGCTTACTTACAAAGTAACTGATAGCGACGGTAATTACATTTCGATTTTTTATGCTGACTTTTTCCCAAGAGCAGGAAAACGTAATGGCGCGTGGATGACTGTTTACAAACCACAGTATGTGAAAAATGGCGAAAATAGCAGACCTCACATTTCTATAGTTTGCAACTTTACCAAACCTACAAAAACTAAACCTTCACTTCTAACCTTTAATGAAGTCACCACACTTTTTCACGAGTTTGGTCACGCTTTACATGGTATGTTAGCCAACACTACCTACCCAAGTATATCTGGCACAAGTGTGTTTTGGGACTTTGTAGAATTACCAAGTCAGGTACTGGAAAACTGGTGTTATGAGAAAGAAGCTTTAGAGCTGTTTGCAACACATTATGAAACTGGAGAAGTGATCCCAATGGATTTAATTGAAAAAATAAAAGCCTCTGCTACGTTTCATGAAGGTATGCAAACTTTACGTCAGTTAAGTTTTGGGTTATTGGATATGAGTTGGCATGCTAATGAAGCTCCAGAAACAATAACTTCTGTAAAAGCACATGAACAAAAAGCATTTGAGAATACAAAACTTTATCCTGATGTTAGTGAAAATTGTATGAGCACCTCATTCTCTCACATTTTCCAAGGCGGATATTCATCTGGTTATTACAGTTACAAATGGGCTGAAGTATTAGATGCTGATGCTTTTGAGTTTTTTAAGAAAGAAGGCATTTTTAGTAAAAATGTTGCACAGAAATTTAAAGACAATGTGCTTTCACAAGGAGGAACTGAAGACCCTATGACGCTTTATAAACGTTTCCGTGGAAAAGAGCCTCAACCAGAGGCACTACTAAAACGTGCTGGTTTGATTGAGAAATAAAAATTATGAAGAGCCAAAGTTAATCTTTGGCTCTTTTTTTATGTTTAAATGCTTGTTCTATATACTTTTTGTCTCTTTCTTCCTTTGACTTCTTAACCAAGTTCATTACTTCTTTTAAAGAATCGACAGATTCATCATAAGATGGGTTACCTCCTCTTATATCTTTCTGTAATAATTTAAAAATCTCAACAGCAGTATCAGTTAATTTTTCTAATATCTCAAACTTGTCTTTAATAAACACTTGATATGCGTGACCTGTTTTGAAATCCTTATGAGCAAGTTGTTTATTTCTCTCTTTTAACGTAATATCAATTTCATCAGAAACAGAATCTAAAATTATTTTAACTACTCCATAAGAATCCTTGAAGTAGTCCTTATACCTATTGAAAACATAGAAAAAATTACTATTTGAATTCTTTTCTTTATACTTGATTTTTATTCTTTGCTCATTACCAAAACAATATGATTTATTTCCTTTTTTAGATCTAACTTTTTTTTCTATTTCAATTACATCTTTTTCATTAAGTGGTTTTATAAATAGCTTACATAAATCTAAAATAATTTGAGCTCTTATTGCAATCATCGCATTTAATAAAAAGTTATTTGGGGTGCTGTTATTATTAATAAAAAACCTTAAATAGGAAATTCTTTTTACTATAACTTTAATAATTACTCTTTGGGTTGACAAGTGTTCACTTAATACTCTTTCTTGTTCTGAAATCATAACCTTTTAAAAATTAGCATTTAAACTTAATGATTTTTTAGTTGTCATTTCTCAAATCTTTTACAAAGCGAAAGATTTTTACTGTATACATTTAAACAAATTAACTTTCAATAATTTTTGAAAGTTTAAAATATTTTATATATTTGCTCTATGGAATATCAAGAAGCAAAAGAAAAATTTATTAGCACTTGGGGAAGTTTGGGTTCGCTTTGGGGAATAAATAAAGCCATGGCGCAAATTCAAGCACTGCTTTTTATTTCCACAAAACCCTTGTCTATGGAAGACATTATGGAAGAACTGAAGATTTCTAGAGGCAACACTAGCATGAACTTAAGACAACTGATGGATTGGGGAATTGTAACCAAAGAAATTATTCCTGGTGAGCGTAAAGAATATTTCACTACCGAAAAAGACGTACAAGAATTAGCACGAATTGTCGCTAAAGAACGTAGCAGACGTGAAATTAAACCAGTCGTTAAAATATTAAAAGATGTATCATCTATAAAAGATGATGGCACTGAAAAAACTAAAGAACTTATAAAACAAACAAAAGCATTACATGAACTAACCGACACAATGGATACTATGATAAACAAAGTGGTAAACCAGCAACAAAATTGGTTAACAAAATCATTGCTTAAACTCTTTACATAAAAAATTTAAATTATACTTTCAAAAATTATTGAAAGTTTAAAAACATTAAAATGAATTATAACATCATAACATACTGTATATATATTCCAATTATATTCTTCATTATGATTAGAGTTGGTTGGTTATTTTACAGTTATGGTGAAGTCTATCTATTACACTTATTTCATCAAAAAAAATCAATTGTAAAAAACATTAATAATCTCCTACTAACAGGTTATTATCTATTAAATCTAGGCTACGCTATTGTAACAATCTCGTATTGGGAAAAGGTTAATTCTTTTTCTGAAGCAGTCAATTCTATCAGTTGTCATTTAGGTATAATTATTATTGGTCTAGCAATATTGCACTATAACAATATTTTATGTTTAACATACTTAGTAAAATCAAAAACTTTAAAACAATAAATCATTATGGAAAATTCAAAAATTATTATCGGTTACATTGTATACCTACCTATTGTTATAATACTAACAATCTATGTATCTAAAATGTTATTTAAAAATGGTAAACTTTTTATGATAGATATCTTCAAAGGAAAAGAAGACATCGCATTAGCTACAAACAAACTCTTTGAAATTGGTTTTTATCTCACCAACATTGGTTTTGCTCTATATATTATGGAAATTCACTATTACAATAATAGCCCAATAACTAGTCAAAATCTAATAGAGATTTTAAGCAAAAAAATAGGAGGCTTTACCATTTATTTAGGGATTATTTTATTCTTGAATCTGTTTCTTTTTTTTAGAGGAAGAAGGATTTCTAAACAACCTACAAAACCATCAACACAACGAAAAACGAGTTAAAATGAAAACAATAATAATAGCAGGCGGAAGTGGGTTTCTAGGTAAAGTACTTGAAGATTACTTTATCAAAAAAAGGTATTCAGTAAAAATACTAACCCGAAAACCAAAAAAAGAAAATGACATTTACTGGAATGCAAAAGATATTGGAAAATGGGTAGGTGTTTTAGAACATGCTGATGCACTAATCAATCTTACAGGAAAATCAGTTGATTGCAGATATACAGAAAAAAACAAGAAACTAATTTACGACTCTAGAATAGACTCAACTCATATTTTAGGCTTAGCTATAAACTTATGCGAAAACCCTCCAAAAGTATGGATAAATTCTTCTACAGCTACAATTTACAAGCATTCATTGCATAAAGAAATGACAGAAGAAAATGGAGAAATTGGAAATGACTTTTCAATGAACATTGCAAAGTCTTGGGAAAAGGCATTCTTTTCAGTTATCAACCCAAAAACAAGAAAGATAGCATTGCGTACTTCAATTGTATTAGGAAAAAATGGAGGTGCTTTAGTTCCTCTAAAACGTTTAACAAAATTTGGTTTAGGAGGCAAACAAGGTAATGGAAACCAAAAAGTAAGTTGGATACATGAATTTGATTTTGCTAATGCAGTTGAATTTATATTAAACACTGAAACTTTACAAGGCAAATTCAACTTAAGCGTACCTAATCCTACAACAAACTCTGTTTTAATGAAATCTTTAAGGAAAATATTAAAAGTCCCTTTTGGATTATCTCACCCAAAACCCATATTAGAATTTGGAGCAAAATTAATTGGTACTGAAACCGAGCTTGTCTTAAAAAGTAGGAATGTTATTCCAAAACGGTTAATCGATAATGGTTTTAAGTTTAAACACCCAAAAATCGAGAATGCTTTACACGACTTATTGACTAACTAATTTATATTAATTAATATTATTTAGCTATTTTTGACTAAATACTTGAAGAAGAAACATGCCTAACCATACACTAAATCCTGATAATTGGATTGATAACTATTCCGATTATCTTTTTAACTATACCATATCGCGTGTAAACGACCGTGAAATGGCTAAGGATTTGGTTCAAGATACTTTTTTTGCCGCATTAAAATCAATGAAAAACTTTAAAGGCGATGCCAACGAACGCACATGGCTTATTGCTATTTTGAAGCGAAAAATCATTGACCATTACCGCAAGATAAACTCTAAAAAAGGACAAGCCGAAGTACGTATGTCTTACAACTCCGATGAAGCTGAAGGCGATTGGCTTGAAGAACGTGTTTCGGATCCATTTGATAAAACAGCTGAAGACAAACTTGAAAACGAGGAATTAGGCGATGCTATTTACAACTGTTTAGGTAAACTCCCTGAAAAACAAGCTAATGTTTTTAAAATGAAAACCATAGAAGGATTAGATACTGAAACTATTTGTAATGAATTAAACATTACTGCGTCTAACCTTTGGGTAATTATCCATAGAGCCAGAAATGCTATGGCTGAATGTTTAGAAGAAAATTGGTTATAATAACAACAAATGAAAAAAAGTGTACTGTTTATATCGTGCGAAGAAGCAAAACAAATTTGTGATAAATCACAATATGGAGATGCTACTTTTTGGGAAAGAATAAAGCTTACAATACGCTTATCTTGGTGTAGAGTAACAAGAGCTTATACAAAACGAAATAAATCGCTTACAAAAACCATAAAGTTTTCGGATGTGGAATGCTTAAAAAAAGAAGAACGTCAAGCACTTAAAGATCAATTAAGTCAGCAGTTGAAAAACCAAAACCAATAGCAACCACAAAACAGGAATGCCTTCTACAAAAAAGGCACTGTAATATTTTGATTGTTCTTTTTTAGCCAACACAACACTTAGCAAAGTAATTGCAGTAATTGCCAATAAAACCAGTAGATTCATTAACTGTATATCATCTTTTAAATAGTCCAAAAAGAAGAACACCATAAGTAACAACACACCTATCACTTTAGTTTTTTTAACTCCTATTTGCTGCGGAATTGTTGCTAGCTTTACACTATCATACTGTAAATCTCTTATTTCAAATGGTAACATCAACACGAGGACAAATACAAAACGCTGAATTGCAGTAATACTCACATCCCAATTCATTAAAAAATCTGCATTCGCAAGCGGCAAAAACACAGTAACACCACACCAAACTAAAGCTATCACATACACCTTAAGACCACTTAAACTTCTTAAGTTTTGTTTCTCATCAAGAAAAATCTTTTTGGGTAAAAATGGAATTGCATATAAAAATGTAACAACTCCAAAAACAGAAATATAGACTAATGTTGTTTGCTCCAGCTGCAAGACATAATAACACATCAATAAAAAACAAACCAACGAGAATAATTGAATATATTTCAACCACGTTGCCAAACTTCTATGATGAAACTTTGCTAAGCCAAAAAACTTCACAAAATTATATCCTGTAATTGAAGCAAAGAAGATGAAAAAAAGGACATTTTTATCATAAGGCAATTCAAACTCTAAAAGTGTAATCCACGCTAATGAGAACACTGATAAAGCCACATGAATACTACTATTGATATAAAAATCAAAAATACGCTTCAAAACCTTCATATAACAAAAATAGTCAAAGTGTTAATAACAGTTGTATTTGGTTAAAAACTTTCATTTTCATTAACAAAAAAACATGAATAATTCCGTAATTTTGCGCTTCAAAACACAACATAATTTTAATGAATACAAACGCTTTCGCACTTCGTCATATTGGTCCTAGAGAAGACGACCAAAAAGAGATGCTAAAAACCCTTGGTGTTGACTCTTTAGAACAACTAATCTACGAAACCATTCCTGATGATATTCGCTTAAAAAAAGAATTGAATCTAGATGAACCAATGACTGAATATGATTACAATATTCATATTCACGAATTATCAAAAAAGAATAAGGTTTATAAAACATACATAGGTTTAGGATACCACCCAACTATTTTACCTGCAGTTATTCAGCGTAATATTTTAGAAAATCCAGGTTGGTATACAGCTTACACACCTTACCAAGCCGAAATTGCTCAAGGTCGTCTAGAGGCTTTATTAAATTTCCAAACTATGGTTACTGACCTTACAGGTATGGAAATAGCAAATGCATCTTTACTTGACGAAAGTACTGCTGCTGCTGAAGCTATGAGTTTGTTATTTGCAGTAAGAGAACGCGACCAAAAGAAACAAGGTGTTAACAAGTTTTTTGTTTCTGAAAATATTTTACCGCAAACACTATCATTACTAGAAACAAGATCCACTCCTATTGGTGTAGAAATTGTAGTAGGCAATGAAGATGAGTTTGATTTTTCTTCGGAATTTTTTGGAGCTATCCTTCAATATCCAGGAAAAAATGGAGAGGTTACTGACATAAAATCTTTCATTTCAAAAGCCAACGAAAATCAAATTAAAGTAGCTGTAGCTGCTGATATTTTAAGTTTAGTTAAACTGGAAGCTCCTGGACAATTTGGAGCTGATGTTGTTGTAGGTACTACCCAACGTTTTGGAATCCCAATGGGTTATGGTGGACCACACGCAGCATTTTTTGCAACTAAAGAAGCCTATAAACGTGATATTCCTGGTCGTATTATTGGTGTAACAAAAGACACTAATGGCAACAGAGCTTTACGTATGGCGTTACAAACACGTGAGCAACACATTAAGCGTGACAAGGCAACATCAAACATTTGTACTGCTCAAGTATTATTAGCTGTTATGGCAGGAATGTACGCAGTATATCATGGTCCTAAAGGGCTTAAATTTATTGCTAACAAAGTTCATAATTCAGCTTCAACACTAGAAAAGGCATTAAAAAAATTAGGTTATAAGCAAGCTAATACTTCTTACTTTGATACGCTTCAAATAAAAACTGATGCTAAAAAACTTAGAAAGATTGCTAAAGAGAAAAAAGTAAATTTCTTCTATCCTGATGATAACACAGTAACTATTGCGTTAAACGAAACAACATCGGTAAGAGATTTAAATTATATTATTGCTGTTTTTGCAAAAGCGGCTAAAAAAGAGGCTTTCGAAATTTCTTCAATTACTGAAGATGTTAATATTGCTGAAGATTTACAAAGACAGTCAGACTTTTTAACGTTAGATGTTTTTAACACTTATCACTCAGAAACCGAGTTGATGCGTTATATAAAATCTTTAGAGCGTAAAGATTTATCATTAAACCACTCGATGATTTCTTTAGGTTCTTGTACCATGAAACTTAATGCAGCTGCTGAAATGTTGCCTTTAAGTATTTTTAAATGGGCAAACATTCATCCTTTTGTTCCTAAAAAACAAGCTGAAGGTTATCTTACGGTTTTAAAAGAACTAGAAGATCAACTTACTGAAATCACTGGTTTTGCAGCCACTTCCTTACAACCAAACTCTGGTGCTCAAGGTGAGTTTGCTGGACTTATGGTTATAAAAGCATATCACGAATCTCGTGGAGATCATCATAGAAATATTTGTTTAATTCCGTCGTCTGCACATGGTACCAATCCTGCAAGTGCAGTAATGGCAGGAATGAAAGTTGTAGTTACTAAGTCTACTGACGAAGGTAATATTGACGTTGATGATTTACGTGAAAAAGCCGAATTACACAAAGACAATTTGTCTTGTTTAATGGTCACTTACCCTTCAACACATGGTGTTTACGAATCTGCCATAAAAGAAATTACTAAAATCATCCATGATAATGGCGGACAAGTTTATATGGATGGAGCAAACATGAACGCTCAAGTAGGGTTAACAAACCCTGGAAATATTGGTGCAGATGTATGTCACCTTAACCTTCATAAAACGTTTGCTATTCCTCATGGTGGTGGAGGTCCTGGAGTTGGACCAATTTGTGTTGCTAAACAACTTGTACCTTTCTTACCAGGAAATCCAATAGTAAAAACTGGTGGTAAAAAAGCTATTACAGCTATTTCAGCTGCACCTTTTGGTTCTGCGTTAGCATGCTTAATCTCTTATGGATATATTAAAATGCTTGGTGCAGAAGGTTTAACTCAAGCTACCAAAATTGCTATTTTGAATGCCAATTATATCAAACACCGTTTACAAGGAAGTTTTGACACACTGTATTCTGGGGAACGTGGTAGAGCAGCTCATGAAATGATTGTAGATTGTAGAGCATTTAAAGCCAACGGAATTGAAGTAGTTGATATTGCAAAACGCTTAATGGATTATGGGTTCCATGCACCAACAGTATCTTTTCCTGTGGCAGGAACAATGATGATTGAACCTACTGAAAGTGAAAGCAAAGCTGAAATGGACCGCTTTTGTGACGCTATGATTTCTATTAGAAAAGAAATTAGCGAAGTCTCTAAAGAAGACGACAATAATGTCTTAAAAAATGCACCTCACACTTTAGAGTTAGTTACCTCAGACGAGTGGTTACTACCTTACTCTAGAGAGAAAGCTGCTTTTCCTTTGGACTATGTAAAAGACAATAAATTTTGGCCTTCTGTAAGACGTGTTGACGATGCTTATGGAGACCGTAATTTAATATGTACTTGCGCTCCAATTGAAGAATATATGGATGCATAATACGATGTTGAACATCGTAAAATAATCAGATAATAAAGACGCCTTTAATTTACAGCTAGTATATTTGTTATATTAGTAAAAATTAAAGGCTTTTTTCTTTTATGAATATAAAAATTACAGGTACTGGAAGCTATATTCCTGATACCATTGAAAAAAATGAAAACTTTCACCAACACCAGTTTTTAAACACTGATGGCTCAGAAATTAATCATCCTAACGAAGTTATTGTTGATAAATTTAAAGCCATAACTGGTATTGCTGAACGTAGATATGCAAAACACCATTTAACAGCATCTGACCTTGGGTTCTTTGCTGCCGAAAAAGCTATTGCTAACGCAAACATAGACCCTGAAACTCTAGATTATATCATAGTATCACACAATTTTGGTGATGTTAAACACAACACCATTCAAAGTGACATTTTACCATGTTTAGCAGCAAGAATAAAACACAGCTTGCGTATTAAAAACCCAAAATGCGTTGCCTATGACATTCTTTTTGGTTGTCCTGGTTGGGTAGAAGGTGTTATACAAGCTAATGCATTTATTAAGGCTGGTATTGCAAAACGTTGCTTAGTTATAGGAGCTGAAACTTTATCGAGAGTGGTTGATAAGCACGATAGAGACTCTATGATTTACAGTGATGGAGCTGGCGCAACAATTATAGAAGCTACTAATGATGAAGGCGGAATTTTAGCACACGAAAGTGCTAGTTTTACTTATGATGAAGCTTACTATTTATTCTTCGGAAACTCAAACAATCAAGACCTTTGTAGAGACACACGTTACATTAAAATGGATGGTCGTAAAATTTACGAATTTGCTTTAAGCAATGTTCCAAGTGCAATGAAAGCCTGCTTAGATAAAAGCGGAATTGACATTAAAGAGGTGAAAAAAATATTCATCCATCAAGCTAATGAAAAAATGGACGAAGCCATATTAAAACGCTTTTACAGACTCTATAAAACCGATATTCCTGAAGGCATTATGCCTATGAACATTCAAAAATTAGGTAATAGTTCTGTTGCAACTGTACCTACACTTTTTGACTTGGTAAAGAACAATAAATTAGAAAATCATAGTCTTACAAAAGGAGATATTATTATGTTTGCAAGTGTTGGTGCAGGAATGCACATTAACGCTATTGTTTACAAATATTAATACAACGCACTAAGCACATATTTAAAATGAACTTTAGAGTGTTATAATCTTTGTAAGTTTTTTAAATTATTGTTTCATCAAATGAGATTCCCACTTTCGTGGGAAATATTATGTACGAAGGAAAATTTCCACACAAGAGATATAAAATAACTTTAGAGTTCTTAAAAAAGCATATTAAAACACCTGCATCTGTTTTGGATTTAGGTGTAGAAAACCCATTTACAGAAATTATGAAAGCAAATGGGTTTTCTGTTGAAAACACTTCTGGTATTGATTTAGACGAAGACACTTCTGAAATTGAAAACGCCAATACTGATGTGGTAACTGCTTTTGAAATTTTTGAACATTTGCTTTCACCTTACACTGTTTTAAAGTCTATAAAATCAGATAAATTAGTAGCTAGCATTCCTTTAAAATTATGGTTTGCTTCTGCTTACAGAAGTAAAACCGATATGCGAGATCGTCATTACCATGAGTTTGAAGATTGGCAGTTTGATTGGTTATTAGAAAAAACAGGTTGGAAAATTATAGACTCTAAAAAATGGACCAATCCAACAAAAAAGATAGGTATTAGACCCATATTACGTTGGTTTACTCCAAGATATTACATTGTTTATGCTGAAAGAGTTTAACTTTGAATACTTAATATTTCAAATTTTTGAACTTTTATATCGTCATACCAGCTTATAATGAAGAAGATTGCATTGCGCAAACTTTAGAGTCGTTAGTAAATCAATCAGTTTTACCTAAAAAAGTGGTTGTAGTTAACGATAACTCTACAGACAAGACTGAAGCTATAGTCTCTTCCTTTTGCTCAAAACACTCCTGGATAACCCTTGTAAATTACAAATCTTCTAACACTCATCTTCCGGGTTCAAAAGTAATAAACGCCTTTTACCAAGGCTACAACACGCTAGACGATAACTACGATGTAATTTGTAAGTTTGATGCAGATATTATTCTTCCTACCAATTATTTAGAGTGTATAAAAATGGTTTTTGAAAGTAATAAATCTGTTGGAATTGCTGGAGGTTTAGCCTATATAAAAAAAGACCATGAATGGGTTTATGAAAACATTGCCAACAAAACGCATGTTCGAGGACCATTTAAAGCTTACCGAAAAGCTTGCTTTAAAGCTATTGGTGGCTTAAAACCATCCATTGGTTGGGACACTGTAGATACTTTACTCGCTAAATACCATAATTGGAAAGTGGTGGTAGACGAGTCGCTTTGTGTAAAGCATTTAAAACCTACAGGAAATAGTTACAATAAAGCCTCTAAATACTTACAAGGTGAAGCCATGTATAAAATGCGTTATGGTTTTGTAATTACATTAATTTCGGCATTAAAACTATCTTATAAAAAAAGAAGTTTTGCTCTATTTAAAAATTACTTAGTAGGCTATTTTAAAGCAAAAAAAGCACGCAAAGCGTTCTTAGTTTCTAAAGATGAAGGGAAATTTATTCGACAACTTCGTTGGAAAGGAATAATAGGCAAACTCAAACAATAAACTTAGAAAAAGTAGGCATTACAACAATACAAAAGACAATTTTTAATCAAAACTCCACGCTTTGTAACTACTTGAAGCCTCTAACCTATTTTCAATAGCATCATCTAGTTCTGGAAAAAAATCAATTCCTGTTAACGCTTCTAAAGAATCTACCGAAACCACAAACTCATACAATGGTTTATTAGAGTTTTCATGAGGCATCAAAAACGCTATCATTTTTGTATTACCAGTATTATTATCAATAAGTACTTTGTAAAACTGATTAGGAACTGCTACGCGCTCTTCTCCTATAGTTTTTAAATTACCTTTTAGCACACCTCCAGAAACCACATATACACCATCATACTTACTAGCCCAATAACGCACTTTTTGCTCTAAAGTATTCCAAATACCAGAATTAAACGCATGTTCTTGCGGACTAATATTACTGGTTAAAAATGTTTCATCATGAGCATACTTACTGTATTTTCTATCTCCTGCAGGACATAAATGCCCTCGATCATACCCTGACTTTTTATAATTGCGCCAATGTGCTGCTCCAGTTTTTACAGCTTTATCAATTTCAAAATATGGTCGTTTAAAATTAGTGTTTGATAAATGCGATTTTTTCAACTCATAAGCCACCCATTCAGCTTGCTCGTGAGGTTCACTGTAAGACAGCGAGTAACCTTCATGATGTACTATTTGTCCTGTTGTGCTTGTTGGCAAAAAGTATTCGTTAGTATCCGTTTTTACAGTTTCTCCTTCAGATACTATTTCGGCTACTTCTTGTTCTTTTAAAAAGTGTTCGTAGCCATAAATACCTATGACAATAAGTACAACAATAATGGTATATAATCGTCTTTTATTCAAACTAATCTAAAACAAATCCTAAAGGTTGTCCTATTGCACCATTTGGGAAACTAATACCTAAAAAGGCAGAAATTGTAGGTGCAATATCTGGTATTACGGTTTTTTGAAATGTTTCTCCATGCTTAATTCCTTTTCCGAAGAATAATAAAGGCACATGTGTATCATAATTTAACCCACTACCATGAGTTGAACCCGTTTTACTGTAAGAAATATGCGCTGGATTTGGCACTATCAAAATATCTCCAGAACGTCTTTGATTATACCCTTTTTGAAGTAATTGCTCTACTCCTGAGTCAAACGACATTGTACTCATTGTTTTAGCCGAATACACTTTATATACGTTTTCATAAGTAATCAACTCATCAACGATAGCTTCTTGTACATCATCTAAGTCTAAATCTAGAGTCTTTATTTTCTCTCTATTTAAAAATATTTGGTCGTTGCTTACATTTTCAACTAAATCAGACGCTCCAAACGTAGCAGTCATAAACTCATTAAAATCAGCTTTAGTTTTTGAGTTATTTAAATACCCAGCAGGAATTTTAACCGATTGCAAATAGGATGGTACATCAACAGCACCATGATCTGCTGTTAAAAACACAGTATATTCTCCTTTTCCAACTGTAGCATCTAAATGATTAAATAATCGCTCTAAGTCTTTATCTAGTCTAAGGTATGTATCTTGAACTTCTTTAGAATTCACGCCAAAATTGTGCCCAACATAATCAGTACTTGAGTAGCTTAAAGCCAAAACATCAGTGATATTATCTTTACCCAATTGCTCTCCATCAATTGCAGCTAAAGCAAAATCTGTAGTAAGGTCGTTTCCATAAGCAGTTGCTTTAAGAATATCAAAACCTCCATTAGAGTCTTTTAAAGCAGCCAAATCATAAGGAAAAGTTGCTGTTTCCTTACCTTTAAATCCTCCTTCAAAATTGTTTAAATCGCTACCGCTTTCAACATAAGTATTGATATCGTATAAGGTATTCCAAACTTTAAAATAAGATTGCGCAACATTTGATTTATTAAAATCCTTAACCCATTGCGGAAGATCGTTCATGTAAAAAGTACTCGATATCCATTTTCCTTCATTTTTACCATGAAACCAATATGCTGCATTAGCAGTATGTCCTGCAGGTAAAATTGCTCCTCTATCTTTCATTGAAATACCAATGGTCTTTCCTCGCATTTGAGTAAACAATCTATTTTCATCAGCAAAACTGGTAGTTAACATGCGCTGTGGTGACATTTTTCCAGAAGAACTTGTTGTCCCTACTGATTCCACCGTGTCATCTCCTGCACAGTACACCATTTGTTTAGCATCTTTATCATACCAATCATTAGCAATTATACCATGATATTTTGGTGTAGTTCCTGTATAAACCGATGCATGTCCTGGTCCTGTTTTTGTTGGAATGTAATTGAAATGGTTGTTCTTGCAGTTAAATCCTTCGTTTATCATTCGTTTAAATCCACCTTCTCCAAAACGATTATAAAAACGTGTTAAGTAATCATATCTCATTTGGTCAACTACAATACCTACAACCAATTTTGGTCTTGAAGTTAAATCATGTTCATACTGAGTTTCTATCTCTGTAATTTCATGTTGGGCTTTACATGATAGAGTAATTGCTAATAATACTAATAGTGTTAAATGTCTTTTCATTGTTGTGATTTGTAAACGAAGCCCAAAAATACAGATTTTAAAACATCATAATTTAAAATTAAGGTTAAATACCTGTAAGTTTTTTTTACTTTAGCAGTAACAAATTATACTATGACGTACCTTCATAATATTGGTAAATATTTTTTGATGATTGCTGAAATGTTCCGCAAGCCTACGAAGTGGAGCGTAATGAAGCAGTTGATATTAAAAGACATTGACGATTTAGTTATTGGCTCTTTAGGCATTGTTGCATTTATAGCCTTTTTTGTTGGAGGCGTTGTTGCAATACAAACGTCATTAAACATCAACAACCCTTTAATACCAAAATACCTTGTTGGTTTTGCTACTCGACAATCGATAGTGCTAGAATTTGCTCCAACGTTTATCTCTATTATTATGGCTGGTAAAGTGGGTTCTTTTATTACCTCAAGCATTGGAACTATGCGTGTAACCGAGCAAATTGATGCTCTAGAAGTTATGGGAATTAACTCGTTAAACTATCTTGTTTTCCCTAAATTCATTTCGCTTATGCTTTATCCTTTTGTGATTTCCATTGCAATGTTTTTAGGCGTCCTTGGTGGTATGGCTGCATGTGTGTATGGTGGTTATGGTACATTGGAAGATTACGTTATAGGTATTCAAACAGATTTTATTCCTTTCCATATTACATATGCATTTATAAAGACTATAGTTTTTGCTTTTATTTTAGCAACCATACCTTCATTTTATGGATATTACATGAAAGGTGGCGCTCTTGAAGTAGGTAAAGCTAGTACAACCTCGTTTGTTTGGACTAGTGTTGTAATTATTCTCTTAAACTTTTTACTAACCAGTTTGTTATTAGGCTAATGATAGAAGTTAAAAATTTACATAAATCGTTTGGAGAAGCTCATATTTTAAAAGGAATTACAACCTCTTTTGAAAAAGGCAAAACCAATCTTATTATTGGGCAAAGTGGTTCTGGTAAAACAGTTTTTTTAAAATGTTTGTTGGGTTTATTTGATTATGAAGAAGGCTCTATTGCTTACGAAGGAAAAATATTTAGCAAGCTAAGTCCTGATGAAAAACGAAATTTAAGAGCCGAAATAGGCATGGTATTTCAAGGGAGTGCACTTTTTGATTCTATGACGATTGCCGAAAATGTAATGTTTCCATTACGTATGTTTACTAAACAAAGTAAAAGTGAAATGCAAGATCGTGTAGATTTTGTGCTTAAGCGTGTTAATCTTGACGATGCTCACAATAAAATGCCAAGTGAAGCTAGTGGTGGAATGCAAAAGCGTGTTGCCATTGCTCGTGCTATTGTAAACAATCCTAAATATTTATTTTGCGACGAACCTAACTCTGGTTTAGATCCTAAAACTGCAATTGTTATTGACAACTTAATACAGGAAATTACTGACGAGTACAACATTACTACTGTAATCAATTCTCACGACATGAACTCAGTGATGGAAATAGGTGAAAAAATTGTGTTTCTTAAAAACGGACTAAAAGAATGGGAAGGCTCTAAAGACACTATTTTTAAAACTGACAACGAAGCAGTAACAAACTTTGTATATTCTTCTGAATTATTTAAAAAAGTACGAAGAATGTACTTAGAAGAGAATAGCTAAAAAAACTATTCTCTCTTTACACTTATTTTTTCAGTTTTAAGAGTTTGCTTTAACCAAGCTAGTAACTCACCTTCTTTTACTAAAGCAATACTATCACTAACGTTGGTTTTCCATTTAATATTAGCAATTGTTACTGTATCTACTTTTATAAAGTCTTTAGACTCTAGTCTTTTTGAATATCCAAAATAGTCTAAATCAGAAAACTTAATTTTAGCATCTTTAGCTAAACTAGAAAATGCAATCGCATTTGAAGTGTTATTAGTTTCTAACTGACCATTTAACCCAGAAATGGTTTGTTGTAATTCTCTTATCTCCTGTTCTAGACCAGAAATAATCATGTCTTTTCTATCTAGTTCATTAATAGCTCTATCGTAAGCATCAGATAATTTATCAAAGCTTCTGTTTTTGTTTCCAAAGAACTCAAGTGTAAAATCACTAATATTATTGTATTGTTTTAACTCGTTTCTTAAGTCAGTTTCAGTAGCTTCAGAAATTTCACCATTAAAGTAAAGTGTTATTTTTTTATCAGTATAATGAGGTATTCCTTTTTGATACCAAAGGTCGTTATTAGATTTCACCTCATTTTCAATAAAACTCTCATAATCTCCTTTTAACCTTGTCTCTGTAATAAAATCTATAAAACTTAATGTTGGCCAAATCATTACTACTATAGCAATTAACGACGCTAACTGAGCAATACGTTTTCTCTTTTTAGAGTTTGCATATCTAAGCATAGGAAAGCGCAACACTTTTAACACTATAAAAGTGGCAAGAGCAATAAATATAGTATTGATGGTAAACAGGTTCATTGCTCCTAAGAAAAATTCCCAGTTATGTGCTAGTCCATAACCTGCTGTACATAAAGGAGGCATTAAAGCTGTTGCAATAGCAACACCAAAAATAACTGATGCTATTGTGCCTTTTTTAGTCCTAGCTATAATTAAAGCTGCTCCACCAAAAAAAGCGATTAACACATCTCTAATATCTGGTTTGGTACGTCCAAAAATCTCATTGGTTTGTATATCAGCAGTTGGAAAGAATTTAAAAAACAAAAAGGCTGTGAGTAAACTTAACACAATCATTATCGCTAAGTTTATCAATGATTTCTTAAGTGTATCAATATCGTTGAGCGCAATAGACATACCAATACCTAAAATAGGGCCCATTAATGGAGAAATTAACATGGCTCCAATAACAACTGCAGGAGAATCAGCATTTAGTCCTACTGAAGCTACCATTATTGAGCACACCAAAATCCAAGCCGTTGCGCCTTTAAAAGGAATATCGGCTTTTATAGCAGCAATAGTTGCATCTCTATCTGTATCATCTCTAAAGTCTAGAAGCTCACTTAAAAAGTTAGATATACTAGCAAAAAGACCTTTTGCATCTTTTCTAACAGCTTCTTTTTTCTCTTCTACAGCTTTGTCTTTATCTTTTTGTATTTGCTCGTCTTCAGAGAAGTTAAATTTACTTTCGTTGCTCATATCTTTAAAATTCCAACCTTGTAATAATTTGATCTAAAATAATTACTTTATGAACAATTAACCATAGGTCTCTCCAAATTTTTCTTTCACATTTTGAAGTACCTTTTTGATGTCTTGTTCTTTTGCTTTAGGGAAGATAAGCAAAACTTCGTCTTTATCAACAATTATGTAATCTTTTAAACCGTCAACAACTACAATTTTATCTTTTTTACTTCTAATCATATTTCCTGTAGCATCTTCAGTCAAAGTTTTAGCATTCACAACTGCATTATTATCAGAATCTTTATCTAGTTTATCATAAAGACTTCCCCAAGTACCAAGGTCGTTCCAATCAAAAGTAGCTGGTAGCACAAACACATTTTCGCTTTTTTCCATTATGGCATAATCCACTGAAATATTCTCTGCCTTGGCATAATTTTCTTGAATAAAACCATCTTCCAAATCGGTATTATAAGCCTCAATTCCTGCTTCAAATAAACTATACAATTCTGGTTGATTGCTTTTAAAGGCTTTAATCACACTTTTTGCACTCCACATAAAAATACCTGCATTCCATAGGAAATTTCCTTGTGCTATGAATGATTTGGCAGTTTCATAATCTGGTTTTTCTCTAAACTGATTTACTGGTTTTATATCTTGATTAGACGATTTATCAAACTCTATATAACCATATCCTGTATTTGGAAAAGTAGGTTGAATTCCTAAAGTCATTAAGGCATCGTTTTGCTCACAAAACTCAAAGGTTTGCTTTACATTTTGTGTAAATGCGTTTTCGTCTTCTATCCAATGGTCACTTGGTGCAACAATCATTACTGCATCAGAATTTTCCTTTTGAATTTTTAAAGATGCATATAAAATACAAGGTGCTGTATTTCGCATTGCAGGTTCTAAAACTACTTGACGTTTTGTAACATCTGGCAACTGCTGAAACACCAAATCGTTGTAACGCTCATTGGTAAGAATAAAAATATTTTCTTTTGGAATAAGCTCAGACAATCTATTAAATGTTTTTTGTATAAGCGTATCACCTGTACCTAACATATCATGAAATTGCTTTGGATACTCTTGAGTACTTACAGGCCAAAATCTGGAACCAACTCCACCTGCCATTAATATTGCATAATAATTCTTATTCATTGTTATTAGTTTAGTAATTCTACTTCTGCGTTTGGATTAAAGAGATATACTTTTCCTGATTTTACCTCAACACACTCAAAACGTTTTCTGCGCTTTTCTCCTTTTAAAAACATCCTGCCATTGTAAAGCTTAAATGTTTTACCCAAAGGTACTTCAAAAACAAATGTTTTATCATTAGGTTCGTCAAATTGCTTTAATGCTAAGGCTAATGGTGCATCTGTATCGCTAGATGCTTTTGGGTTTTTAAAGTGTTTTGCTAATAGAGGTAAAAGCTCATTTGGGAAAACGTTAGGATTTAAAAACGGTAACATCAATTGCTGAAAGGTGTGCTTCCACTCTACTCCATGAGGTTTTATAAAGCGTCCAAATTCTTTGTATGCCTCAAAATGTGCTATTTCATGAATAAGTGTAATTAAAAACCTAAACTTATTTAAGTTAGAGTTTACAGTAATTTGATGTGTTCCATTTGGTAAACGTTTATAATCTCCATGTCTGGTTTTACGTTCATTTTTCACCTTTACGGTTAAATGGTCATGGTCTAAAAGCTCTAAAACTTTTGGGATTGCACTTTCTGGAATATAATTTTGAAGTGTGTTTTGCATCGCAACAAAAATAAAGGATTTGTATTTAGTTTTTAAAAAAAATAAAGACATAAATTCGTCATTATCTGATAAAACCATTAATTTTCTTATTTCTATTTAAAAGCTGCTTTTACATGAAAAAACAATTGACAAAGAACGACAGCGATCAACTACTTAAAATTCTCAAACTACGTTTTGAAAAAAATATGCACAGACACAATAGTATTGAATGGGACAGTGTACAAAAACGACTTGAAGAAAACCCCGAAAAACTATGGTCTATACAGCAAATGGAACAAACAGGAGGCGAACCTGATGTTGTAGATTTTGACTCTAAAACAAATGAATATTTGTTTTTTGATTGCTCAACTGAAAGCCCTAATGGACGTAGAAGCTATTGCTACGACTTTGAAGCTCAAGAATCTCGCAAGAAATTTAAACCCGAAAACAATGCCATTGATGTAGCCAAAGCAATGGGAATTGAATTATTAACCGAAACACAATATAGAGCTTTACAAGAGTTAGGAAATTTTGACACCAAAACATCTAGTTGGATACAAACTCCTGAAAACATAAGAAAACTTGGAGGTGCTCTTTTTGCTGATTTTCGTTATGATACTGTTTTTGTTTATCACAATGGAGCACAATCTTATTATGCAGTAAGAGGATTTCGTGGTTGTTTAAAAGTGTAGAAAAGTCCTCTAGGTATTTTCTAGAGGACTTACCTTTTTATTTTTTTATTCTTTTTTTAATTACAAAGAATAATAAACTACCTAAAATAATAAACGGCCAAATATGAATGATTCCTAACACAATGGTTTCTATAAAATTCCAACCAAAAACCAAGCCTTCTTTAGTTTTGCTCCAAAATGATTTTTTATAACTCGTTGGCTCTTCTTTGTAATCAACCGTTTCATATAAATCTATTTGTATGGTACTGTAAGCTACTTTGTTGGTTAAGTATTTAAGTCGTCCTTGTTCGCTTTCAATCTCTTCTTGTATCACACGAAGCTTTTCTTCGGTTGCTAAAATTTCTTCAACTGTTTTGGCTTTTTGTCGTAATATGGTTTCATACCTCTGTTTTACTTCTAGTTTGGTTTTTAATCTGGTTTCAATATCAATGTACTCTTCGGTAACATCTTGTGTGGTAATGTTCTCATACTCTATAAATTCAACAATTGCACTTATGGAGTCCATCATAGCATCAAAATGCTGCTGAGGCACTTTTACAGTAAACCTGTTTTCGATTCTGTATAAATCGTTTTGAAATCTTAAGTCGGAAATATAAGCGTCAAAGTTTAAAGCAATTTGCTTTATTTTCTTCGTTGCAACCTTTACATGCTTTACCTTATATCTGGCATTTGCCGACTTAATAATTTTTAGGTTGTTGGGAATTGCACTTGTTGATGGTTCGGTTTTTGAAGTTACTGCCTCATACTCTTCTGACACAGCAGTATCTGCTACTGATACATTTTCTTTATAACTTTCATTTTGACATGCTGAAAGCAGCATAACAAATAAACTTATAGTTATAATTTTAAATACTGATTTTAATGGATTTGCGTTCATAATTTTATATTTTTAAAATTTACATAGCAAACCTATAGCGCAATACCATTTATATATTGTAAAGCTCTAGAAAAGCTTTTGTAAACTATTTTACAATTAAAAACAACACTGAAAAACAGCAGCATACACTATTTGAATCCTGAACATTCATATCATTTTAATCTTTTAAAACAGACTGTTGCAACTACTTTTTTGCAGCATTATAGTGCACCTAATGCTATTGAAGAATGGAAAGGAGAAGACATTGTTGCCTTTCAAGAAGATTTATTTAGCAAGGTAAAAGCAAAGGTTAGCGAAAAATGGTTTTATACCTATTTTAAAAACGAACCTGAAAAACTACCTCGAATTGACATGCTTAATCTCTTAAGTCAGTATGTTGGTTTTAACAATTGGCATGCTTTTAAAGAAGCGCATGTATTTTCAGGTTCAACAAAAAAGAAAAACAAAAAGCCGATATATTGGCTTACAGCACTACCTATAATTATGCTTATTTTTTATAGTAAGAGTTTGAAAAATGAATTTCACTTTTGTTTTGTTGATGAGATTAAAAATGAAGCCATCACAAAAATACCTTTGGATATTAAAGTTCTACAAAACGGAGAATCTCCTTTACATTTTAAAACCGATAGTCTTGGGTGTTTTGAATTTACCACAAAAGAAAAAATCATCACTTTTGTTGTACAATCTCCATATCATAAAACAGATACCATTGTAAGGTCAATTGACTCAAACAAAAACCAAACTGTCAAATTAGCTCCTGATGATTATGCGTTAATGCTCCACTACTATACCAATGGCAATATTAAAGATTGGACTACTCATAAAACACAGCTTAATAATTTAATAGCTGACAATGCAAAAATTTACCAATTGTTTGCAAACAATATTGGTGTGGAGCTTTATACCAAGGACAAGTTTATAAGAACATTAACCATACCTACTAGTAGTTTAAAATCTATTGAAATTCTAGACAAGCGACTGGTTAATGGTAAAATTGTAATGCTTAAATTTATTGTAAAATGAAAAAGATATTAATAGGCTTTTGGGTATTACTTTTTGTTTCATGCGCTAATGAAACAAAAACTTTTAATGAGAACAATGTCGCTGCTGAATCAGTAATTGATGATCTTGATAATTATTTGAGCACTCAAGAAGACTTTGAATATCAAACTGTGGCTTCTCAAAAACTTCAAGAGCTTTATGATTTGTCTTTACTATTAAAACATCATCCTGAATTTGAAGTGGACATCACTAAACAAATTGAAAACCTTTCTAACAACGCTGTTAGCTTACCCAACACTACAAGACAAGTACATATTGAAAACGTAACTAAAGTGAATACCGAAACACTTTCTGATTCTGTTTCTAAACTACACCTTGCTTTTGATATTATTACTGATAGAGGCTCACAAAAAGACTCAATAACTGCAATTATACGTTCAGAAAAAATAACTATTGACAACGCTGAGCTAATGACTACAAAAGTAAAGTTCGAAAAAAACAATTAGATTAATTCCAATAGTTTTTCCATTGAATTAAAGGTCGTAGTTGCTTCTGCTTCTAATTCGTTATTGTAATCATGAGCAGTAAATCCAAAAACATCAAAACCACCTGCTTTAGCAGCTTGTATTCCTGTTAAGCTATCTTCAATCACTACGCAGTCTTCAGGTTTAAAACCCATAGTTTTTGCAGCCCAAATAAACACATCTGGTTCTGGCTTCCACTTTTCGATAGTGTAACAACTAAAGATGTTGTCTTCAAAGTAAGGCAGCAAACCAGTAAGTTCTAGGTTAAGGCGTATTTTTTCAGTTGGTCCACTTGAAGCTACACAAAAAGGAATAGACAATGACTTAATCACCTCTTTCACACCTTCTACAGATTGAATTTGTTCTTTAAACGCATTGTAACTTCGTCTTCTATATTCTGCTATAAAATCTTGAGATAGTGGTTGATTTACTAACTCTTGAATTTTATCTCTACAAGTATATATTGAACCTCCTTTAAAATGCTTAAACGCATAATCTAAATCTATATCAGCTCCATAACTATTAGCCATATCAACCAACACCTGATTACCAATTGGCTCGCTATCGACTAACACACCATCACAGTCAAAAATAATACACTTGTATTTAGACATCACTAAGGAGTAGAATTAGATACTTGCAATGCTTTTCCGTTATAATATTTATTTCCGTTAAGCGAAAAGTCTGCAATATACTCAGCCATTTGCAATGCTGTAGTTGGAGCCTCATAACCTGGAAAAGCTTCGGCAAGCATTTCGGTTTGTACTGCTCCTAAAGCTAACACGTTGAATTGCGGACCAGAATTTTTGTATTCTTCAGCCAACAATTCGGTTAATGTAATAACTGCTCCTTTGCTAGAACTATAAGCAGCTAGTCCTGGAAATTTCATACTTCCTTGAATCCCTCCCATAGAGCTTATGGTTACAACATGTCCATCGCTTTTCATAAATGGTAGAACCACTCTAGTCATTTCAGCTACACCAAAAACATTAGTTTTATAAACATGCTCAAAATCACCCATTGTAGTTTCTGAAAAAGGCTTGTTAAGCAATGCTCCAGCGTTGTTGATTAGAATATCAACATGGTTCCATTCATTTTTTATGAATTGTTCTACTTTTTGATAATCATCATCATTACATAAATCAAAAGAAAAGGATGTAATATTATCAAAATGAAGGTTATTTACTGGTTGTGCATTTCTTGATAGTGCCAACACATTGTGTCCTTGATTAGCAAAAAGATGAACCAGCTCAAAACCAATACCTCTACTAGTTCCTGTAATAATAATATTTTTACTCTGCTTCATGCATTACAATCTCTTTAGTTGGCGTATTACTCATAGTTTCAATAACAGGAATTGTAGAGTTGATAAGATTTGCCATAAAATTAAAGTCCATAAGTTCAATTTCATCATCAACATGATGATAAAAATCAAAATTAGTTAAATCACAGCTTGACAATGTTTGACAAGGTGCCTTAAACTGATTGTAAAACGGGTAATTATCTGAACGCATAAAAAGTCTGTACTTTTTAGAAACTTCAGAAAAACCTATCAGTTTACTTCCTGCGTAAGCATTCATTTTCTCAGCCATATTGGACAACTCATAGCCTGTTAAAAACGCTTGATAATCTCTATCCTTAAAAGGCACACCTATCATTTCAAGATTAACCATTGTATATACATTTAAGCTATCACTCTTTAAACGTTGAGCAAGATGCTTTGAACCTAAAAGGCCTCTTTCTTCAGCAGTAAAAAGTGCAAATAAAATGCTACGCTTATTGTTTTTTCTAGTTGCAAAATATTTAGCCATTGCCACTACACCAGCTGTTCCAGTAGCATTGTCATTAGCTCCATTAGCAATTGAGTCATTTTCAACAGGTTTTCCATAACCTATGTGATCATAATGAGCACCTATAACAATATATTCATTTTTTAACGTTTCATCCACACCTTCAATAACTCCAACCACATTAAAAGCATCTAAACTATCAAGCTTAAAATTATCCCTAAAAGTTTCAAAATAAGGTTTTACGCCATAGCTTTCAAATTGTTTTTCAATATATGTTGCTGCATCATCTATACCTTGCGTACCAGTATCTCGACCTAATAGTTCATCTGAAGATAAATAAGTCACAGCTTCTTTTAACTCATCACTTGTAATAGTAATTTTAGGTCCTACTTCTACTTTAGGTTCATTTTTACAGCTAAACGCTAAAACAACAATGATAAGTGCTAATAGTTTTTTCATAATTTTTGATTGATTGTATTAAAGCTTAAAGATAAAAAAATCCTGATTGGAAAAAATCAAATCAGGATTATATTATAATGTATGTTCTGCTTATGCAGAAGTTTCTATACTAACATTGTAACTGGGTTTTCAATATATCCTTTTAATGTTTGAAGGAATTGTGCTCCAGTTGCTCCATCTACAGTTCTATGGTCACAAGCTAAACATAACTTCATGGTATGTCCTACTACTATTTGACCATTTTTAACTACAGGTTTTTCAACAATATTTCCTACAGAAAGAATTGCAGAGTTAGGCTGGTTGATGATAGATGTAAAACTATCAATACCAAACATTCCTAAATTAGATACAGTAAACGTACTACCTTCCATTTCTTGAGGCGTTAGTTTCTTGTTTCTAGCTTTACCTGCAAGTTCTTTAACCTCAGCACCTATTTGCGGTAATGATTGCTCATTAGCAAAACGCACTACAGGAACTACCAATCCGTCAGGAACTGCAACTGCTACACCAATATGCACATGATGATTTAAACGCATTTTATCTGCAAACCACTGTGAGTTTACTTGCGGATGTTGTTTTAACGCTAAAGCACATGCTTTAACAATCATATCATTGTATGATATTTTAGTATCTGGAATAGAGTTAAACTGCGCACGGAAAGCTATAGCATTTTCCATATCAAACTCTACATTTAAGTAATAATGAGGTGCTGTAAATTTAGATTCTGCTAAACGTTTTGCAATCACTTTACGCATTTGCGAATTGTTTACTTCTTCAAAATCTTCTTGACCTGTTGGTACAAATTTACCTACTGCAGCCGCAGATGTTCCTGGTGTGAAGTTTTCTATATCGCGTTTTATAATACGACCATTCTCACCTGAACCTGTTACTTGAGATAAGTTGATACCTTTTTCATCAGCCATTTTTTTAGCTAATGGCGATACAAATACTCTATCTGAAGATGATGTTGATGCTGGAGCAGAAACTTTAGGCGTTTCTTTTTTAGGAGCTTCAGCTTTTGGCTCTGGTTTAGAGGCTGCTTTTGGTGCTTCCTCTTTTGGAGCTTCTGCTTTTTCTCCTGATGATGCTTTGAAATTCTTTGCAATATTTTCAACATCAGTTCCTTTAGGACCTAAAATAGCTAAAAGTGCATCTACTTTTGCAGATTCTCCTTCTAGTAATCCTACGTGTAATAATGTACCTGATTGAAAAGACTCAAACTCCATAGTAGCTTTATCTGTTTCAATTTCGGCTAAAATATCACCTTCTTCAACCTCATCGCCAACTTTTTTCAACCATGTTGCAACAGTTCCTTCTTCCATAGTATCACTTAAACGTGGCATTGTTACCACTGTAACACCTTCAGGAATATCTACAGTTTCTGTTGCTGGCTCGTTAGTTGCTTCTTCTTTTTCTTCTTTTGGTGCCTCTTCTTCTTTTGAATCTTGAGTAGCACTTCCATTTAATAAACCAGAAATATCTTCTCCTTCTTCTCCTATAATAGCTAAAAGCTCATCTACTTTTGTAGTTTCACCTTCTTGAACACCTATATGTAATAGTGTACCTTCATAGAAAGACTCAAACTCCATAGTTGCTTTGTCTGTTTCTATTTCGGCTAGGATATCTCCTTCTTCTACTTTATCACCAACTTTTTTCAACCAAGTTGCGACAGTACCTTCTTCCATAGTGTCGCTCAAACGAGGCATGTTTATTACTTCTGCCATATCTTATTATAGTTTGTGTTGTATAAATGGATAATCTTGTTGCTCGTAAACCGCATCGTACATAACATTCTTTTCTGGGAATGGAGATTCTTCAGCAAATTTTTCGCATTCGCTTACTAAATCTTTTACGCGCTTGTCAATAACTTTTATATCAGCTTCAGTTGCATATTTGTTTTCCAAGATAATGTCTTTTACTTGTGTAATAGGGTCTATTTTCTTGTACTCTTCAACTTCTTCTTTTGTTCTGTAGTGTTGTGCATCAGACATTGAGTGTCCTCTGTAACGGTATGTTTTTAATTCTAAAAATGTTGGTCCGTCACCACGTCTAGCTCTTTGAATTGCTTCATCAAAGGCTTCAGCAACTTTTACAGGATTCATACCATCTACAGGTCCGCAAGGCATTTCATACCCTAAACCTAGTTTCCAGATATCTGTATGGTTTGCAGTACGCTCTACAGATGTTCCCATAGCATAACCGTTGTTTTCACAAACAAATACTACTGGTAATTTCCATAACATTGCCAAGTTGAACGTTTCGTGAAGTGAACCTTGTCTTGCAGCACCATCACCAAAGCAACAAAGCGTTACAGCATCGCTACCATGATATTTATCACCAAATGCAATACCAGCTCCTAGAGGAATTTGACCACCTACAATACCATGACCACCATAAAAACGGTGTTCTTTAGAAAAAATATGCATAGAACCACCAAGACCTTGAGAAGTACCTGTTGCTTTACCATATAATTCTGCCATAACACGTTTTGGGTCTACACCCATACCAATTGGTTGTACGTGGTTACGATATGCAGTTATCATTTTATCTTTAGTCAAATCCATAGCATGTAGCGCTCCTGCTAACACAGCTTCTTGACCATTGTACAAGTGAAGAAATCCTCTTACTTTTTGTTGGATATAAACTGCAGCTAGTTTGTCTTCAAACTTTCTCCAGAATAACATGTCTTCATACCATTTAAGGTAAACTTCTTTTGTTACTTTTTGCATTTAACTTAATTTATAAAAGAAAAACAATGCGTGTCCTAATAAAATTGACACAAGCGAATAACAAAAGTAACACTTTACATATTAATGAAAAAACAGTAATTCGTAAATTTTTACCGAAAACGTTATAGAAATGATTTATCAAAAACTAAAGGCAGAAGATTTGCCAATGAATTTGACTTTACAACCTTTCCTGTCTCTCCCATAAAATAGATTTCAATAGGTGAGTCTTGTTTTACTTCATACTCAGCTATTGCCTGTCTACACGCACCACAAGGCGGAATTGGAGACATTGTTTGTTTTATTGTAGAACCTGCTATTATTGCCATTTGAACAATTTTAGCTTTGGGATATTTTGCGCCTGCATAATAAATGGCTGTTCGCTCTGCACAAAGCCCAGAAGGATAAGATGCGTTTTCTTGGTTACTGCCTGTAACAACTTCTCCATTATCTAGAAGTAAAGCAGCACCAACATTGAACTTTGAATAAGGAGCGTAAGCATTTTGTCGTGCTTCCATAGCTTTTTCCATTAAGCTTATCACATCTTTGGAAAGCTCTTCTATATTATCGTAAACCGTCAAAACGGATTCTATCTTTACTTCTTTCACTTTTATATTTTACTTAATAAAGGTATAAAACTATTTTAGACAAAAAAACTATTGCTGTTAACAATAGTTTTTAGTTTGTTTATTAAAAATGAATGTCTAATATTCATCATATTCACCATCTCCAAAGTTAAACGTTAATGAGAAACGCAACGTGTTTTCTAACGGACTTTGTACTTTTGATGCTGAAAACAGATATGACATGTCAATATCTATTGCAGAGTATTTAAATCCTGCTCCTAAAGCAAAAAACTTTCTTGCTCCTTTATCTTCGCTTTCATTAAAGTAACCTGCTCTAAACGCAAATGAGTCTTGGTATTTATACTCAGCTCCTAAAGCCCAAGTAAACTCTTTTAACTCTTCGCTAAATCCTCCTGGTGCATCACTAAAAGATTGAAAAATACCTTTTACAAAACTTACGTCGTTAGATTGACCTGAGATTATAACATTGCTATTCACTGGATTATTTGGAAAACCGACCAATTCATCTTCATCTTCATCGTATTGTCCATTTCCGTTCACATCGTCATATTCATATTCTCTACCAGTCATTGGAGGTGTTGGCACTAATAATTTATTAACCTCAGCAGTAACAGAAAGCTTATTATAGTCATCAAAAATAAAATCAAACCCACCACCAAGCTTTAAATTAGTAGGAATAAAATTTTCTCTTCCAGCATCGTCATATTTAATTTTTGGACCAAGATTTTGAATTGCAAATCCTGCTCTCCAACGACCGTTAAAATCGTTATATGCTTCTTCTTCACTTTGATAATATCCTGCAATATCAACTCCTATTGAGCTTGCAGCACTTGCATTAGCATCAACAGCTTGAATTCTTAAATCTGAACGCAAATATCTTAAAGCCACTGCCATTGAAAACTGATCTGCTAAGCGTAAAGAGTAAGACACATCTAAAGTAAGTTCGTTTGGTTTTTCTATTAAAGCTTCAGAAAATTCATCTTGCACAATTTCAATTTCACCAAGGCTAAAGTATTTAAAACTTGCTGCGAAAGCACTTCCTTCGTTAATTCGGTTGAAATACGTAATATTCCCTAAAAAGATGTCATTTACAAGTTTACTTAAATAAGGCGTATAACTTACTCCAATACCTGATTTGGTTTCAGAAAATGCATATTTTGCTGGATTCCATTGTTGCGAATACGCATCGGCTGATGTTGCTACTCCCATATCTCCCATACCTGCTGCACGAGCATCAGATGCTATAAGTAAAAAAGGAACACCAGTTGTAATTACTCTTGAATCATTATCTGGTATAACAACAGTTTCCTGTCCATTTGAAATATTAAAAGCTAATAAAGTAATTAGGGCAATTGTGTATTTTTTCATGTGTTATTAAGTATTCAACTTAGTGATTATAAACCACTAAAATATTTAGCAAATATAAATCTTTATTATAGTATTACAAGTTTTTGAATTTTTTCTACCTGTTTGTTTAATTGGTTTGATCGCACTTTTAGCTTATAAATATAAACCCCTTTTCCTATTTTATCCCCAAAGTCGTCTCTTCCATCCCAAACAATGCTTCTTGACAACGAAGATGTTCCATTATTACAGCATCCTTCGGAATTGGTTTGACCGTTTAAAGTTCTTACCAGTTTCCCTGAAACCGTAAATATCTGTATAGAAACGTCTAAATTATCTGAACTATTGTGATTGAACCAAAATTCAGTGTAGTTTACAAAGGGATTTGGATAGTTAAGTACATTAGTAATAACTAGTTTTTCATCTTTATCATGTACTACAAACTGTATTTCAGAAGTTGATGAATTGTTGTAAACATCCCAAGCTTTTAAGGTTAATGTATGCAAACCTGGTTCTAAATCTCTAAATGGATAAGTCACCTCTCCATTTTGGTAATCATCAACGTTAGCTTGATAATAATCGTTTAAAATATAAGGGTTTGCTTCATCTCCATCAATAATAGCAACAATATCATGTCCTACTCCACTAGATGTATTAATACCATTATCATCTTGAAGTTTTGCCAAAAGTGTTGGAGCTTCGTTAGTTATACCACCTGAAACAAAGTTTTCATCATTCATATAAAGGTTTATAACTGGTCCAATATTATCTTCTTCTGCATTTTCGTTAATACCTCCAACTTGAATATCAAAACTTGCTCCTGTTTGGTCTTGTGCAGGATTTTCAGTTTGAGCATAAAAACTAACCTTACCGTTACCTACAGGAATACTAATATCTCTAGGCACCACAAACTCAAAGTCAAACTGACCGTTTTCTACTGTTGCTTGTCCTTTAAAAATAATTTCTCCTAATGTTTCAAAATCCATGATAATGAGTTGACCGTTTTCAGTAGTACCATCATTTCCTAATGTTTGTCTTTCTATATTTTTATCAAAAACTGTTGCTGTTAATACACCATTATAATTTGGAATAAGGTTACCTGATTCATCAACTACTTCTCCTGATAATTTAACTTTATCCAACGCTTTTAAAACGTCTGTTTCTTGATCAATTGAAACATCGTTAACTGCTGTTAATCTAATATCTGGTTTAGGTAACGCTAACTTCATTGCTGGATCTCCAATATAAAACACCAATCGTTTTTGTGATATACCTGAAATTGTAGGATCCGTTTT
Organism: Gaetbulibacter sp. PBL-D1; assembly: GCF_050509525.1. NCBI lineage: Bacteria > Pseudomonadati > Bacteroidota > Flavobacteriia > Flavobacteriales > Flavobacteriaceae > Gaetbulibacter > Gaetbulibacter sp. PBL-D1. The sequence continues at coordinate 50,588 of NZ_JBNWKB010000018.1, forward strand.
TGTCAATCTCAAGGCTTCTGCAATAGTAGGGTATTCATTAGAACCAAAAGCAAACATCTTTTCTGTTAACTTTATATTGAATGACACACCTACACTGACAAAAATTTGTCTAGTTGTAGTTATTAATCCTATAGCTCCTCCTTCTTTATTCCAGTAAGTGTACTCTCCAGCTGTTGGTCTTAAAGGATCGTCAAACCTTGTATACTCACATGTTACAGTAACAAAACAATTATATTTACAGGTGTTATTTACTTCTTGCGAGTCATTTTTATCAAAAATTCTTTCACTAGAAATACCATCCTCTCCTCCATGTCCAAAGTAATTTACAACTAAAGCTCCTACATCTATTGCATCTCTTATAGCTCTATTTACCGAAGGATTACTATCGCCACTTGAACTAGACTCTTGTTGATAAGAATCTGAATGGATTTTTATAGTATTAATAAATGGTTTCTCTTCAGTAATTAAATCTGCTATCTCATCAGTTGTTTCTTGTAAAGTTCTTTCCCAAGCTTCATCAACATCATCTGAAATAAAGATGTAATTATTTCTCCAACTACCAAAAGATGCAGTTTTATGATAAGAATCAATTTTATCTACCAACTCAGTCGCACTTTGTAAATCTTGAGCCAAAATTCTTCCAACTGCAATGTCTAATAAGTTATTGGTAGCCATATTACCTTCATTTTCGTCCATCAACCCGTAGTAATCATCAGACACAAAAGAATCTGTTAAACTAAAACTAGCATAAGAATGCCATGATGGTACTACATCGGTTTTTGGAGCTATACGTTCTTTATGATCATAAGATGCATCACCAAACAAGCATAAATACTTAAGTCTCTTATCTGGAGCACTTGCATTATGATATACATACCTTACAAGATTTCTTATTGCAGTAATATCAACATTACCTGAACTAAACTCATTATAAATTTCATTTAAAGTCACAACTTTAACAGTCAACCCATATTGATCTCTATTGATTTGCGCTAGTCTTTCAGCTTGAGACGCTAGTGCGTTTGGTGAAATTATTAAATAGTCTATATCTTTAAACTCTCCTGAACTATTATTAAATATTGTTCCTTTTATATTTTGATTAGCAATTGTAGTAACACTTTCTCTTAGTGGCTGAAAATAATCTGAAGGCGTAACTGCCAAATATATTTTTGAAGTACCTGCTGTAGTTTTAAAACTAAAGTTTGAACTTTGATCAGAATTTGTATAGCCTACTACATTATACTTATCAGTTATATCCCATACTTCTGAAACGTTAGCTGCATTAGCCAAATTGTATTGAACTATTCCAGAAGAGGTTGCCACATTAGCATTTTTAAAAGTAAACTGACCCGCTTCAAAACTCAACTCTCTGGTAGCTTCTACAGAAATATAATCTAAATACCCTAAAGAAGCAGGGTTATTATTGTTATTATACTTTAAGTTAAATACAACATCAGGAGAAGTGAGCATTAAATTACCATTAAAAAATCCTCCAGAAGCTAGAGTAGGATTATCAATTGCCGCAAAATTAAAATTTGAAATTGTGTTTCCATTAAGCTTTACTTCCATTGACGTGCCAGTTTCAGAAACTGCAGCAGCATAAACCTTCACTCTAGCAGGTTCAGAAGTCACTAAGTTTGGAAATGTAAAAGTAAATTCTTTTTCATTTTCTATATCAAACCTATCTCCAAACCAACGCCTACCTACTTTCACCAAATTATATTGGTCTATTTCATGAAATTGATAATCCTGAAATGTGTTTACTTCAAAATCAGCATCATCGTTTGGCTGAGTAGCTTCCTGGATTCTTTTTCCCATTCCACTACTAATATTAATGTAGTAGTAAGATTTATCTGTATATGCGTTTATATTGGTATTACTCTCTTCATTATAGCCTCTTGGTCCTTCTGCATAAAACAATATATAATCGTCATTATCAAAATCACCATCTTCTTCACCAACAAACTTAATAGCATTCTCGGTTAAGTCAATTGGATAAAAAACTGAGTTTTCTTTAGGCAACATTGCGCCTCCATTTCCATAGACTTTAATATTTCTAGGATCCACCGAGTTTGTATTAACACCTAACTGATTTAAAAAACTTTTAGTTAGTCTAAAAACACCTGTAGTATCTACATAAAACCTATACCAACTCCCAGAAGCCAATACAGAGTTTGTAACTGCATTTGTTTGCAACATAGAGCTAGAAGATCTTCCTAAAGCACTAGAACTATTAGTTGTGCTGTAGCTTACAGTAAATGAAGTAATTTTTTTATACACTCCATTTTGTTTAACAATAGGTTTCAACTCTAAATAAGCAGACACATCATCTCTTGCTATTGCATTTGATAGTTTTAATTCAGGTGAATTAGAAATGGTATTAACTGGAACTCCTTTTAAATCTGTTGAACTAATAGTTGAGTATGAAACATTAGCTAATTGAACAGAGCTTTCATTGATATAGTTGTTGGTTTTCCAATGTGCAAAAAACTTCAACCCATCAGTATTACTAAAATTAAAGTTGTCCTTATTAAAATATGGAACAGTAACTATTGAAGAATCAGCTCTTAATGTTTTTTCTCCTTCCCAATTAATTTGAAATGTTTTTTGTTGAGAAAACCCTATAAAAGGCAGTAATACAAAAAGTAAGAGTAAGTGTTTTTTCATAGTATAATAAACGTTAGTACAGATATGTTATTATAGCTTTTCAATTTTTTATTCAAAATTACAACAATATTTAATTTATTTGTTCGTTAATTGGTAACAAATTACATCGATAAAAAGAGCAAAAATCCGATATCGTGTACAAAAAAAAGGATGAAATGCACTTTTTTTTTAATATAAATTACAAAAAAACGTTGTTATTTTTTCTTTAATTACTATATTGCGTCACTAAAATAAACTAGCTTACTTAAAAGTATGTATATGAAAAATGTATTTAACCTACGGATAATTTTAGCCCTAATGCTATCTTTAGCCATGTTTAGTTGTAAGAAATCTTCTTCGTCAAAGAATAGTTCTAGAGCCACTGGCTGGAACATCAACGACAAAAATGGAGGTTTTCAGTACAATACTAACTTTAAAGAACAAGAAACTGCTCCTGGATTAGTTTTTATAGAAGGAGGTACATTTACCATGGGTAAAGTACAAGATGATGTTATGCATGATTGGAATAATAGCCCAAACCAACAACATGTACAATCTTTTTACATGGATGAAACTGAGGTAACCAACATGATGTACTTAGAGTATCTTGATTGGATTAAAAGAGTTTACCCACCAGACGATCCTAACTTTAGACTTATTTATGATGGAGCTCTTCCTGACACATTAGTTTGGAGAAACCGTCTTGGATATGCTGAAATGATGACTGAAAACTATTTACGTCATCCTGGTTATGCTGAATACCCTGTTGTAGGTGTTAGTTGGATTCAAGCCGTTGAATTTGCTAACTGGAGAACAGATAGAGTAAACGAAATGTACTTACAAGATGCTGGTTATTTAAAAAGAGATTCTCACTTAACTGATACATCTGCTGATAGCAACTTTAACACTGACACTTATATTACTGCTCCAACTGAAACTTTTGGAGGTAACGAAGAAGTACTTAAGGGAGGTAAAAGAAAAGCTAGAACAGATGCTGAGGGTAACGAAATAAATGTTTACGCTAGTAGAGAAACTGGAGTAATTTCTCCAAAATACCGCTTACCATCTGAAGCAGAGTGGGAATATGCCGCTCTTGGGATGAGTGAATTAAGAAACTACAACACTTATAGAGGTAGAAAAAAATACCCTTGGAATGGTCAATACACACGTTCTGGAAAAAGAAAGTCTAGAGGTGATCAATTAGCTAACTTTAAGCAAGGAAAAGGTGACTACGGTGGAATTGCTGGATGGTCTGACGATGGTGCTGATATCACTGCGCAAGTGATGTCTTACGAAGCTAATGATTATGGTTTATATGATATGGCTGGTAACGTTGCAGAATGGGTTGCCGACGTATACAGACCAATTGTTGATGATGAATTTAATGACTTTAACTACTATCGTGGTAACGTTTATACTAAAAACGCAATTAATGATGATGGTACAGTTAAAATTGTAACTCCTGAAGAAGTAGTATATGATACTTTAAGTAATGGTAAACTTGTTGCAAGAAACTTACCTGGTGAAATTTTACAAGTTCCAGTTGACGAAAACGAAACTTACTTAAGAACAAATTTTGATACTAGTGACAACAGAAACTACAGAGATGGTGATGCTAGATCTTCTCGCTACTACAACGAAAGTTTTGACGAAGAAGAAACTGCTAATACTAGAAAAATGTATAACTCTCCAAAACATAATATCGAGAGAGACTCTTCAGGTAACTTAATTAAAGAGTACGACAAGTCAAACGACAGAACCTCTTTAATCAATGATAAAGTAAGAGTATACAAAGGTGGTTCTTGGAAAGATAGAGACTACTGGTTAGATCCAGCTCAACGTAGATTCTTCCCTCAAGATATGGCAACAGATTACATCGGTTTTAGATGTGCTATGTCTAGAGTAGGTTCAAAATCTAAAGGAAAAAACAAGACTAAAAATTAATTCTAGATTAATTTAAAAATACAAAGTCCTAGCAGTAATGTTAGGACTTTTTTATTACATTTAATTTATGAATATCACACAAATTTACAATTGCTTTCTTGAGTGTAAATCAGTCACTACTGATACTCGAAAAATCACAAAAAACTCAATGTTTTTCTCCTTAAAAGGTGAAAATTTTAATGGCAACACGTTTGCATTTGAGGCTATTGAACAAGGCTCAAAATATGCTATAGTAGACGAAAAAAAATATGCTATAAATGATAATATCATTCTTGTAGATGATGTATTAAAAACACTACAAGAACTCGCAACATATCACAGAACCCAACTAGGCATCCCAATTATTGCATTAACTGGCAGCAACGGAAAAACAACCACAAAAGAGCTTATTAATACTGTTTTAAGTCAGCAATATAACACTACAGCCACATTAGGAAATTTAAATAACCATATAGGTGTTCCTCTAACATTACTGTCAATGAATAATCAAACTGAAATTGGCATTGTTGAAATGGGAGCTAATCATCCTAAAGAAATAACTTTTTTAAGCAGTATAGCATTACCTGATTATGGGCTTATCACTAACTTTGGTAAAGCTCATCTTGAAGGTTTTGGAAGTATTGAAGGTGTTGTTAAGGCAAAATCTGAATTGTATGATCATTTAAAACAGCACAACAAAACAATTTTTGTGAATGAAGATGATGTAAAACAAGTGAACCAAATAGGGAGTTATACCAACACCATAAAGTTTGGAACTACAAGCGATATTCTAAAAATTGAATTTGTAGGTGCTCAACCTAATGTTGAAGTAAAATTAAAAGACACAAGAATTGCTAGCAACTTAACAGGGAAATATAACTTCAGTAATATTGCCTATGCAATTGCTATTGGAATTTACTTCAAAATTGATAACAAAAACATTAAGAAAGCTATTGAAAATTATTTCCCTAAAAACAACAGATCTCAAGTAATCAATGTTGGTTCAAACGAAATTATCTTAGACGCTTACAATGCAAACCCAACAAGTATGATGGCTGCTTTAGAGAACTTTTTACAATACAAGAGAGATAACAAAGTATTGTTTTTAGGAGATATGTTTGAGTTAGGGTCAACTGCGCATAATGAACATCAAAACATTGTAAACTTCATTGAGGATAATTTCAATGCTAACACATATTTAATTGGCGAGAATTTTTACAGCACACAATTAAAAAACAATGATGGGTTTATAAAAAAGTTCAGAAATTTTAATGATTTAGCTACCCACTTTGATACTCTAACTTTTAAAGATAAGCTCATGCTTATAAAAGGATCTAGAGGTATGGCTTTAGAGCGAATATTAGACTTAATAAAATAAAAAAAGTGCCTATTGATATTATATAAATATTATAGACACTATTTTTCCCTTTGTAATTAACTAATAGCAATGTAAAATTCTTATTTTTTTCAAACGTATACAATACTCAATTTGAGTAGTTTTTAATTAAAATAGGGTTTTATTCATTTTTAACATCCCAATAAGTTCTCCTGTTGACGTAATATTGAGTTTTTTTAGGATGTTCCGCCTATGTGTATCTACAGTATTAGGGCTTATATTTAGTTTTATTCCAATTTCCTTGCTAGAGTAATTCAAAACTAATAAACGTATAATATCACGCTCTCTATTTGTAATATCGTTAGTTAATAGTTTCTGAGAAAAGTTATTGAAATACTTGGTTTCGTACTCATCATTTTCATTTAAATATTTAGCCGTAGCTGTCACACCAAGTTTTACTCTTGAATCTACAACAGTATAATGAGCCAAACCTATTATAGGCTTCTTAAATGAATCAAACTCCAAAGGTGTAGTATTTTGAATAATGTTTACATACTCATCTCTTCCGTTTTTAAACCTATAATTCCAGGTGTAACTCATTTTATGTCTTTCATCTTCTGAAATTTCATCAAGAGTGTACTCCATTAATGCATTTAAAGCTTGTAACCAATATTCAACGTCTTCTGGATGTATTCTACTCCAATAATAACGCATAGCTTCTTGTTTCAGTTTTAAAGGGTCAATATGCAAACAAGAAAACATATTCTTACTAATGTATTCAAATCCTAATTCCTGCGTATTGGTAATACAGAAAAACGTAGAACTATGTGGTAAGTAAACATCAAGTTCAACAATCTTTTCAATGTGTTTTTCTAAAGTTGGACTATCGTAAGACTTAAAAATATCTTTGTAGAGGTTTTTTATGTTTCCTAATATCATAAAACTTTAAGAAGAAGATTAGTTATAGTTAATTATTTGGATTATAAAAATAAGAAAGATAATGTAAATAGGGCTAAACTTTGAGGTATAAAAAAACCCCAGAGAAGTTCTCTAGGGTTAAATTTCTGTGGGCGCGAAGGGATTCGAACCCCTGACCCCTTGGGTGTAAACCAAGTGCTCTGAACCAACTGAGCTACGCGCCCTCTGTAATTGGATTGCAAATATAAATTAGTTTTTGATATCCCAAAAGCTTTTTTGAAAAAAATTTAAATTATTTCTGCAACAACAAAAGTACTTCCTCCAACATAAATTAAATCTTCTGGTTTTGCACTTTTTTTTGCGTTGCTTAATGCTTCATTTACACTAGAATACGACTTACCCGCAAAGCCATGAGCTTTAAAAGTGTCTTTAAGATTATTTTCATCTAATCCTCTTGAAATATTTGGTCTGCAAAAATAATATGTAGCTTTTTTAGGCAAAATTGCAATTATTGTTGATAAATCTTTGTCACTTACAACCCCAAAAACGATATGAAGCTTATTATAGACCTCTGTTTTTAATTGATTAACCACATATGTTAACCCTTCTTTATTATGAGCTGTATCACAAATTACTTTTGGAGATTCTTGTAAAATCTGCCATCTACCTTTTAAACCTGTATTAGAAACAACTGAATTAAGTCCTAAAGCAATATTCTTTTGAGAGATATTAAAATTGTTTTGCTTTAGGATCTGTAAAGTTTGTAAAACGGTTTTTATATTTTTTTGCTGATAACTTCCTTTTAAGTCACTATCTAAAACTGAAGTTATATTTTGGTCTGCAAAATAAATTTCTGAATTATTGTTTTTAGCTGTTTCAGTAAAAACACTTTTGGTTTCAATTTGTGTTTCTCCAATAACAACAGGTGTATTAGGTTTAATGATTCCTGCTTTCTCGCCTGCTATTTTTTCTATTGTATCCCCTAAAAACTGTGTGTGGTCTAAACCAATATTAGTAATCACAGAAACCAAAGGAGTAATAATGTTTGTTGAATCTAAACGACCACCAAGCCCTACTTCAATAATAGCTATATCAACTTTTTTCTTTGAAAAGTAGTCAAAAGCCATCCCAACAGTCATTTCAAAAAAAGAAAGTGTATGTTGCTCAAAAAACGGTTTGTGCTTTTTAATAAAACTTATAACAAACTGTTTACTGACTTCTTTTCCGTTAATCTTAATACGCTCTCTAAAATCTTTTAAATGTGGTGAAGTATATAACCCAACTTTATAACCTGCTTCTTGAAGCACAGACGCCAACATATGACTTGTTGATCCTTTTCCATTAGTACCACCAACATGAACAGTTTTAAATTTGAATTCTGGATGATTAAGATGCTCTGCTAAAACCTGAGTATTATGTAAATCTGCTTTATAAGCCGACTTACCTTGTCGTTGATACATTGGAAGTTGCGAAAACATCCAGTTGATAGTATCTTGGTAGTTCATATTGTTATTGACCTAAACTAAAATCAATTTTAACCCAGCCTATTTGTGTAGCTGGTGCTTTAGAATCTGCTTTCCATCTATGAGACAATGCAGTTTCTTTAGCAGCTTGATACAAACAAGCATCGCCTGTTGTTCCTCTTTTTCCTGGAATAGCTTTAATTACTTTACCTGAACGGTCAACATGAATTTCGACCACAACTCTTCCTTCTTCTTGACAATCTGGAATCACTTTATTATACGTCGCAGATCCTCTACCATTTAAACCGTATCCTTTTCCTCCATTACCACTTCCTGGGTCTCCAAAATAGCTAGGTGCATAAGGGTTACCATCAAGCTGCCCTTTATCTCCTCCGCTATTATCTGGTCCTTCGTCACCTGTTTGAGTGCCTTCGGAGTTACTTACACCACCTATTAAAGCATCAAGCTCCTTTTTCTTTTTCTCTTTCTCAAGTCGCGCTTTTTCTTCAGCTTGTCGTTTCTCACGCTCAACACGTTCAGCTTCTGCCTTAGCTTTTGCTTCAGCTTCTTTTTGCTTTCTTATTGCAATAGCTTCTGGAGACTCTTGGGTAAGTACATCTTCTGTTTTAGCAGAAGAGGAAGTAGTTTCCTGTGGTTGCGTTTCTTCTACCTTTGGTTGTTCAACAACTTCTCTTGGTTGTGATTTTACAGGTTCAGTTGGTTGGATATTTCCGCTACCAACTTCTGAATTTCCAAAATTAACAGCTACACCATATTCTTCTGGTGGATCCATATATGAATGACCAACAACAAACAACAGCAAAATCAAAATCACCACAATTAAAGTTGTGATTTTTGCCGAATTACGTTCGTGTATGGTTTCAAAATACTTCATTAATTAGGTTTAACCGCCAAAATTACTTTAAACTTATTTCTATTAGCTATATCCATTACTTTTACCACATTATCTACAGGAACAGATTTTTCTGCTCTAAGCACAATGGTAGGTTGATCTTGTCCTGAAAGTGCTGATAGTAATTGATTCTCCAACACACTTTCTCCAACTAATTTTTGGTCTATATAATATCTTAAGTCTTTGGTGATACTAACAGCAACCGATTTTTTATTCTCGGTTTTTCCACTAGCCTTAGGCAATAGGATATCAATAGCATTTGTAGTCACTAAAGTAGAGGCCAACATAAAGAATATCAATAACAGAAATACGATATCTGTCATTGAAGACATGTTGAATTCTGGTGTGACTTTATTTCTTCCTCTAATATTCATTAAATAGGCTCGTTTAAGTGGTCTAAAAACTCTAGCGAATTGGCTTCCATTTGGTAAACAACTTTATCAGTTCTTACCACTAAATGGTTATAAGCGATGTAACCAACAATACCTACAATAAGTCCTGCAACTGTGGTGGTCATTGCTGTATATAATCCATCTGCTAGAAGTTTAATATCAATTTGACCTCCTGAATTAGCAATTTCAAATATTGATAATATCATCCCAATTACTGTACCAAGAAATCCAATCATTGGAGCTGCACCTGAAATTGTAGCCAAAATACTTACGTTTTTTTCTAGATTATAAACCTCTAAACGCCCTGCGTTTTCAATAGCTGTATTAATATCTTCCAATGGTTTTCCAATTCTGGTAATTCCTTTATTAATTAATCTAGAAACTGGAGAGTTTACTTGAGCACAAAGCATTTGTGCCGAATCAATTTTACCATTAGAAACATGGTCTTTAATTTGATTCATAAAATTGGAATCTATTTTTGAAGCTGCTTTGATAGCAAAAAGTCTTTCAAAATAAATATAAATAGCAACAACTAAGAGTACAAATAATATACCTATAATTAGCATTCCTGCTGTACCACCACTAAAAATCAATTCAATGATAGAAAGCGTTTTTTCAACAGATTCTCCATCAGTTAAAACCTCAGCTTCTTCAGGAGTAGTTTGTAATAACATATTTAGCATAAAGTGTTAATTTTTTTTATAACGTTAATTTTCTACCTAAAGTATAAATTAAAATATAGTTCTTGTAAACATAAACGCAATTGCACCTACTAAAAACCCAACAAGCGCTAACCAAGATATTTTCTTTAAGTACCAGAAAAAGTCAATTTTTTCCATTCCCATTGCTACTACACCAGCAGCCGAACCAATAATTAACATACTTCCTCCTGTTCCTGCCGAATAAGCAATAAAGTGCCATAATTCGTTATCGATAGGCTCAGAGAACATACCCAAACTTGCAGCAACAAGCGGCACGTTATCAATAATTGCAGATCCAACTCCTAATAATAAAACTACTAAATCGGAAACGCCTTCATGGTGTAACTCAGTTCCCATCATAGGCATTTTGTCTTGTAGTGTAGTTGCAAAACCAAATAGGATACCTAAAGATTCTAATGCTGCAACAGCCATTAATATTCCTAAGAAAAATAAGATACTTGGCATCTCAATTCTAGATAATGAATGATGTACTGGACTGTGGTGTCCTTGATAATCTGCTCCTTCAGCATCTGCATGAGATAATGCAAATTTTGAGTTACTATAAATCTCAGCAAAAATAGCAACAACACCTAAAGCTAACATCATACCTACATATGGAGGCAAGTGTGTTACCGTTTTAAAAATTGGCACTGATACAATACCTCCTAAACCTAAATACAACATTGTTGAACTAAATTTACTCTTAGGTTTGTCTTCTTTTTCGTCTTCATTTTCTAAATTTCCTTTAAAAGCAGGTAAAAACGAAGCAATAAATGTTGGTACCAACATACAAAGTAGAGATGGTACAAAAAGATATACAAATAAGTGACCAGTAGACACTTTCTTAGCAATCCATAACATTGTTGTGGTTACATCTCCAATTGGAGACCAAGCTCCTCCAGCGTTTGCAGCGATTATTATTAAACCAGCATACCATATCCTAACATCTTTATCTTGAATAAGTTTTTGAAGAATAGATATTAATACAATTGTAGCGGTTAAGTTGTCTATAATTGCTGAAAGGAAAAAGGCTAAAAACGCAAATATCCAAAGTAGTCGTTTTTTACTTTTTGTTTTTATAAATCCTTTGATAGTTGAAAATCCATCAAAATAATCAATGATTTCAACAATAGTCATTGCTCCTAGTAAGAACACAAGAATTTCGGCTGTTTTACCTAAATGATGTAAGAGCGTTTCTTCCATCATGTGCATTTTATCTTCGTGCTCTAATAATCCAAAATTATCTAGAAGAGCGTGTTTTCCTGAGTCGAACCATTGTGTGAAATTATCGATACCTAAAGCTATCAAAGCCCAACTTATAGCCATCATGACCAAAGCAGGAATAAGTTTATCGATTTTTAAATTGTGTTCTAGTGTAATAGCTAAATAACCTACTACAAATACTAATACAATTAGTGTTTCCATATTAAGTGTTATGTTATATAAGTTGACTTAAAGCAATCTCAAAAGCTGTTGCGCTTATACCAGTTTTTGATTTGTTGTTTTTATGTACGTTTTCTAATGCTTGTTTTATTCGGTTTGAGGTATCATTAAAAATGGCTTCGTCAGTCATTTGAACTTTGCGCTCCATAAAATAAGCAAAAACTCTTGCCATACCGCAGTTTGAAATAAAATCTGGAATAAGACTTACTTTATTATCTGTATATTCCATAATTGGTCCAAAAAATATCTCCTTATCAGCAAATGGTACATTTGCGCCACAAGAAATTACTTCAAGACCTGTATTAATCATATTATCAATTTGCTCTTTAGTAATTAATCGAGAGGCAGCACATGGTGCAAAAATCTCGGTTTCTAAAGCCCAAATCTTTTCATTCATTTCATCAAAAGGAATTAAATGATCGCTCACTAAAGTATTTCCAGACTTATTAGAATATAGCTGAGTAATTTCATCAAAAGTAAAACCTTCTTCTTTTATTAATCCACCTACTCTATCGATAATGCCTACTACTTTAGCTCCCATTTGTGCTAAATAAAATGCTGCTGCTGCACCAACGTTACCAAAACCTTGAACAATAGCACGTTTACCAACAACTGAATCCTGGTGAATATCATAAAAATGACGAACAGCCTCAGCAACACCATAACCTGTAATCATATCAGCAACAGTATATTTTCTTGTTACATTAGGTGAGTATTTTGGGTTTTCAATAACCTTAATAACACCATGCCTTAACTGTCCTATTCTATTAATTTTATCGGCTTGTGTTGGTCTAAAATGACCTTCAAAAACACCTTCTTGAGGATGCCATACACCACTTTCTTCAGTGATTGGGATAACCTCATGTATTTCATCAACATTTAGGTCTCCTCCTGTACCATAATAACTTTTTAGTAATGGCGAAACGGCTTTATACCAACGTTCTAAAACGCCTTTTTTTCTTGGGTCTTGTGGGTCAAAATTAATACCAGACTTAGCACCTCCAATTGCTGGTCCAGAAACGGTAAACTTAACTTCCATAGTTTTTGCAAGCGATAGCACTTCGTTCATATCAAGTCCTTTTCGCATACGTGTTCCTCCACCTGCTGCACCTCCTCTTAAGGAGTTTATTACTGTCCAGCCTTCAGCTTCGGTTTCTGGGTCTTTCCAATTAAAAATAATTTCAGGGTCTTTGTCTTCGTACTTTTGAAGTAAATCTTTCATGTAGTTAGTTATTCTTCAACAAATATAAAAAACTAAAAATCCTTAAATATTAATTTTATAATAATTTTATGGATAATAAATCCTACCTGAAGAATGATCTTTTTTGGCTCCTGTTACACTTTTTAAACAATTAACTGCTCCTTTGAGTTTTAAAACTCCTAACAATCCAAAAATTAATGCTTCTTTAAACTCAATAATCTCTTTTGAAGGCAACTCTATACTGTTTTTAGTTTTGGATACAATTAAGTCGAGAAGAAATTTATTGTATGCACCTCCACCACTTACTAATACTTTTGCGTTGTGCTTGGTATTGATTTCTTTTGAAATTTGCACAGCTACATGCTCAGTAAATGTTCTTAAAATTGTTTCTATTGGAAGATCATACGCATCAATTATAGGGAAAATAAGTTGTTTAACCCATTCTAACCCCAAAGACTTTGGGTGACTCTTTGAGTAAAAATCTAGATCATTAAGTTGGTTTAACAACTCTACATGTAATTTTCCTGATTTAGCAATTTGCCCTTCATTATCATAATTAAAGCCTAATGGTTTAACATAGTGATTAAGCACAATATTTACAGGACAAATATCGTAGGCAATTCTTGTATCATCAATTTCAGTTGAAATATTAGCGAATCCGCCAAGGTTTAAGCAAAAGTCATAATCAGAAAACAGCAATTTATCTCCAATAGGAACCAAAGGTGCTCCTTGGCCTCCAAGTTCAACATCTTGCACTCTAAAATCGCATACAACTGTATGCTGTAAAAGTTTTGACATTTTTGGTAAGTTACCAATTTGGTAAGTCATACCGCTTTGAGGTTGATGCAGTGCTGTATGTCCATGAGAACATATAGCATCTACAGTTTCAATATGATGTTTTTTAATAAACAAATTAATGACCTCTGCTAAATATACAGTGTAACCATCATCGATGTCTTTTAATTCTTGCTTAGAGTTTGAAACTAAATGTTTCAAAGTATTTTCCCAATACTGAGTGTAAGAAACAGTTTCTGTAGTATAAATAGTATAGGTCCATTTTTCATCAAAATTGAACTGTACATATATTAAATCGATACCATCTAATGATGTACCAGACATTACACCTATAACTTTGAATGTTTCTTTTGTCATATATGGTAAAAATAACAATCATTATTGAAAAAATGCTAACAAAAACTTATCTTTGACATCATTTTTTAACAAATCAATAATTTTATCACTACATATGGATTTTAATCTTACAGAAGAACATCTAATGATTCGCGATGCTGCTCGCGATTTTGCTCAAACCGAATTATTACCAGGAGTAATTGAACGTGATGAGAAACAACAATTTCCACAAGAACTTGTTAGAAAAATGGGAGATCTTGGTTTTATGGGAATTATGGTTGACCCTAAATATGGTGGGAGCGGAATGGATGCCATATCTTATGTGCTTATAATGGAAGAGTTATCAAAAATTGACGCTTCTGCTTCGGTTATGGTTTCTGTAAATAACTCATTGGTGTGTTATGGACTTGAAGCTTATGGTAGCGAAGAACAAAAACAAAAGTACCTTACTAAACTTGCCACTGGAGAGTTTATTGGTGCATTTTGTTTAAGTGAACCAGAGGCTGGTAGTGATGCAACTTCTCAAAGAACAACTGCTATAGACATGGGAGACCATTACTTATTGAATGGTACTAAAAACTGGATAACAAATGGAGGTCGTAGTGATGTTTATTTAGTGATTGCACAAACTGATAAAGATAAAGGACATAGAGGTATTAATGCTTTTATAGTTGAAAAAGGTATGCCTGGTTTTGATGTAGGTCCTAAAGAAGATAAATTAGGTATTAGAGGAAGTGACACACATACATTACAGTTTAATGATGTGAAAGTGCCTAAAGAAAATAGAATTGGTGAAGACGGGTTTGGTTTTAAATTCGCTATGAAAACATTATCTGGTGGTAGAATAGGTATTGCGTCTCAAGCTTTAGGTATTGCTTCTGGAGCTTATGAGTTAGCGCTTAAGTACTCTAAAGAACGTAAAGCATTTGGTACTGAAATTTGCAACCACCAAGCCATTGCTTTTAAATTAGCAGATATGGCTACCGAAATTGAAGCTGCTAGAATGCTTGTAATGAAAGCTGCTTGGGATAAAGACCAAGGTAATAACTACGACATGTCTAGTGCAATGGCAAAATTGTATGCTAGTAAAGTTGCAATGGAACAAACTGTTGAAGCGGTTCAAATTCATGGTGGAAATGGTTTTGTAAAAGAATACCATGTTGAACGATTAATGCGTGATGCTAAAATTACTCAGATTTATGAAGGTACTTCTGAAATTCAAAAAATTGTAATTTCGAGAGGTGTTATAAAAGGATAGTAATCTTACAACTCATAAAAAAACCCATCAAAATTTGATGGGTTTTTTTATACAATGTACTAAATATCCAAAACCAAGCAAATTTCATTATATTAGTAAAGTTAATAGCATAAAATCTCCCCTAAAAAAATTAATCTATACAGTAGTTTATGACGTTATGGAGATACAAAACCGTTGACAATTTCATTGTTATTTTTCTAACAATGTTATACTCATTTTTTTGTAGCGGTCAAGAAACTATAACCGAAAAACCATTTTCTTTCAATACCTTAACCATTAATGACGGTTTATCGCAAAACAGTGTTATAAGTATTGCCCAAGATAGCATAGGTTATTTGTGGTTAGCTACACAAGATGGTTTAAATAAATATAACGGTAAAAGCTTTAAACACTACGACAAGCAATTTGAAGACATTACAAGACCAAATTTTAGCAAACTTGGTAAAATTTATATCGATAAGCAAAATCGATTATGGGTTATCACTAACTCAGGAAAGCTAGAACTTTACAATCCAAAAACCGATACTTTTAAGCATTTAGAACGTTTTAATAATGTTAGTTCAATTTTTCAGGATAAAACACTGCAAACCTATATAGGAACCTACGGTAAAGGACTCTTCAAAATTGATACTAAAACTAAAGACACGCTACAAGTTTTAAATAACCAGGACAAACTCAAAACCATTTATGAATTTATAGAAACTGATACTGCTATAATAGTTGCAGCTTCAGGAGTTGTATTTCAAATTAAAAACAACACATACAATGAGATTAATGTTGAATCGAACACTAATGCAAACTTTAGTGCGCTTACAAAAGATAAAGACGACAATATATGGTTAGGAACTTTTGGTCAAGGGCTTTATTTTAAAGAAAACAACAAGACATCTTTTATAAAATATCAACATTCGCAATTACCCAATGACCTTAACATTGAAGACTTACTTATAGACAGTAAAAACAGATTATGGATTGCCACTTATGGCAATGGCGCTTATCTACTTAATCTTGAAAATAATACTGTTACAAACTTTAAAGCAGACAAAAACAACCCTTTTGCCATACATTATAATGACATCTTATGTTTATATGAAGATGCTACAGGAGTGATTTGGTTGGGTTCTGACGGAACTGGAGCGAGCTATTATGATGCTCACCTCATAAAATTCAATGTACTCACAAATAACCAAGTTCCTAAAAATGTAAATGTAGATGTGGTAAGGAGCATAAGTACTGATGCCAATAATAATTTGTGGATAGGCACATCTGGTAAAGGGCTTACTCATATTAACTTTAATAATGATGAGTATAAAACATATACCGTTAACAATTCTTCAATAGCTAGTGATAGAATAATAAGTCTATTCTACAACAACAATAAATTGTGGATAGGTCACCAAGGGTTTGGTTTAAATATCAGAACTGACTCTGGAGATTACATTTCATTCCCTGAAATTTCAAATCTTACAATCTGGAGAATTATAAAAGAGAACGATAATCAAAGTTGGTTGTGTACCGAACGTAATGGTATTATTTTATTCGATATAGATAAAGGTATTGTTAAGCAATTCAATACTGATAATTCTACCCTATCAACAAACGACATTAAAACAGCTATAAAAGGCAATGAGCACACACTTTGGATTGGTACTGATGATAAAGGGTTGTATAATTTAAATTTAAAGACTAATGAAATAACCAATATCAAATCCTTAAATGACAAAATAAAATCATTGCATTATGACAATGAAATCTTATGGATTGGCACAAATGGTAAAGGTTTAAAAAAGTATAATACTATAAACGGATCATTAGATGTTTACACAAAAGTTGATGGTTTACCAAACAATGTGATTTACGGTATACTACCAGATAAAGAAAACAACTTATGGTTGAGCACTAATTATGGAATTAGCAAATTTAATACTAAGGATACCATTTTTGAAAACTATAGTAACTATGATGGTTTACAGGCTTTAGAATTTAACACTGGAGCTTACTATAAAGACGAGAGCGAAAACTTATATTTTGGAGGCCTTGAAGGTCTCAACTGGTTTAACCCTAACCAACTTACATTTAACCCAATTAAACCAAAAACCATTATTTCTAAGTTTGAGATTTTTACTGAAGGTTATCCTTTAAAACAAAACTCAACCTTTAAATTCAATCAAAATACTGTAACCTTTACATTTTCTAGTTTACATTTCTCACAACCTGAACGTAACCTTTATAAATATCAACTCGTAAATCATGATGAAAGTTGGATTAGTTCAGGAAACAATAATTCAGCACATTATACCAACCTACCTCCTAACGATTATACATTTAAAGTAATATCAAGTAATTATGATGGTGTATGGAATACTACACCTGCTACATTTACTTTCACAATACTACAACCTTGGTATTTAAGCAAGCTTGCTATTGTTTGTTATGCACTACTTTTTTTGATTAGCATGTATTTGTTATACAGGTATTTTAAATGGCGTTGGCACATGAAAATGCAATTACAATTTGAGCATAATGAAACTGAACGCTTAAAAAAATTAGATGAATTTAAAACCAGGATTTACACCAATATATCTCATGAGTTTCGAACACCATTAACGCTTATTTCTGGTCCTATTGAAAAGCAATTATCAAAGTCTAACCTAACAGAAGATGACAAGAAAGAACTCTCTTTAGTTCAAAACAACTCTAAACGATTATTGAATCTAGTCAACCAATTACTAGACCTATCTAAGTTAGAATCAGGAAACTTAAAACTCTCTGTTTCTAAAGGAAATATTACAGCATTCCTCAAACAAATAGCAGCTTCTTTTGAGTATAAAGCTAAAGACAAAAACATACATTTTTCACATAAAATTCAATCAATTCCTGAAGCTTGGTTTGATAAAGATGTTATCGAAAAAATCACCACCAATTTACTTTCTAACGCAGTAAAATATGCGCCTGAAAACGGTCAAATTCACTTTGCTGCAATCGAAAAAAACGGTCAAATTATTATCACAATTATTAATAACGGAAATACCATTTCTAGTAAAGAGTTAAGCAAACTATTTCAAAGGTATTACCAAAACAACAAAAATGCTGATGGTGTAGGCATTGGACTTTCGTTAGTGAAAGAACTAGCTATTTTATCACATGGTAATATTGTAGCACACACTATGAATACAGATGATATTCAGTTTACTGTAACCTTACCTATTGAGCGTTCTTTTTATAATATTTCTGAAATAAACGAAGACACTAAAACAGTTGTTAATGATGAGCTTGATACAGTCTTAGAAACTCTAGCCACTTCTGAAGAAAAAACTATTAATAAATCTAAAGACAAACCTATTTTATTAATAGTTGAAGACGATAAAGATATAAGAGAATTTATAAGTTCAATTTTTAAAAATGACTATGACATTAAAGAAGCTCCTAATGGTGAAAGTGGCATTAAAAAAGCCATAAAATACATTCCTGATATTATCATTAGCGATATAATGATGCCTAAAATTGATGGTATTGAACTTTGTAATACTTTAAAAAAAGACGAAAAAACAAGCCATATTCCTATAATTCTACTCACAGCAAAAAGTGGTGACGAAAATGAAATAAAAGGATTAGAAACTGGAGCAGATGATTATATTGTAAAGCCTTTTAATAGTAATAAACTTAAAATACGTGTTGAAAAACTTATAGAAATAAGGCAAAAACTACAATCAAGATATAGCGCTCATTTTGAACTCAGCAGTATAAGTACAACTCCTGTTGATCAGCAATTTTTAACTAAACTAAAAACTATACTCAACGATTATATCACCGACTCGTCATTTAACTCTAATGTTTTGTCTAAAAAAATGGCTATGAGTAGAATGCAACTACACAGAAAACTAAAAGCTATAACAGGATTTTCAACAACCGAGTTTATCCGTAACGAACGCTTAAAGCTAGCGGTTAACCTTTTAAAAGACTCTGACTTAAACATTTCTGAAATCGCATATCAAGTCGGTTTCAACACACCTTCCTATTTTATAAAATGCTTTAAAGACGTTTATAAGTCTACACCTTCAGAATTCACTTCAAATCAATAAATACCAACAACTTTACGACATATGTTACATAGTTGATATAGTTTGTTACATAATTGACATCAAACTTTTTATTCTCATCATAACTTTACAAAACAAACAATGCATCCCTTTAATGCATTTTGTTGACCTCTCAATTAATAGCGTCTCACTAAGCACTGTAGTAATGCTAAAAGAAAAACTATTAGACGAAGCTAATAACGACCAGAATATTTATATAAGCATAGACCATTTAAAACATGGTAACTATATCATAAATATAATGCTAAACGATCAAGTTGTTAAATCTGTAAGAATCAATAAAAAAACATCATGAAAACAAAACTCATTTTTATAACATGCGCATTTTTACTTTGCGGAATAAATGCCGAAGCACAGCTTTTAAAAAAACTAAAAAAAAGAGCTGAACAAGCAGCAGAACGTACCATCCTTAATAAAACAGATGAAGTGGTATCTAAAAAAACTGAAAAAACTATTGATGATGCAACTTCAAAAAAAGAAAAATCTGATAAAAAAGAAGATGAAGACACAGGAGAACTCGAAGCATCAAACACAGCTTTAACTAAAAATACTGAAGCTAAAAAAGCATTTTTCAAAGAAGATATTATCATAAAAATGCACGAAAATGGAAACTTAAACCAAACTCAGTTTTTTGATGCCAATGAAGTAGCTGTTAGAATGGAAGATCCAAAACAACCTAAACCTGGTTTCATTGATAGTGAAGGTTATATGTATGTATACAGCGAAGGCGAATACCAAAAAACAGGAATTGTAGCACTTCAAAGTCAAGGTTTGATGGCTCCTACTATGATGATTGAAGCCTATAAACTACCACCTGAGCCCTTTATGGCTCAATTTGAAAAACAGCAAGATTTAGGCGTGACTGCTAACCCTTTCAATGGAATTGTAGAGTTTGCATTCATATATAAACCAGATGATTTTAGGTATGATGATTTTAATGAAACTACCCAAACGTTAAGAGGTAAAACGTATACTAAGTTTGAGTATTTAAACGAACCTGGTTATGAAGGTAGTTACGTTCTTTTTGATGACCAAGAGAGATTAGTTGAAATCTACACTAAAACATCAGAAGAAGCTGAACTTATTGATGGCTTTGGTTCACAAGGACAAGCAGGTGAAAGTTTAATGGTATATGATTACAAACCTGTTGAAGTCAAACTGCCTAAAGCTAGAGAAGTCAAAACCGTTGGAGAGGGACTTATGGGAGGTGTTATGGAAAACATTGTTAAAGGAGGAAATACCGGAAACACCAACATAGATGACAATGATTATGATAGCAGTAATAATAAAGGAAGTGTAAAATCGGCAAGAAGATCAATAAAAAATCATAAAGTAACAGTTAATGATTTACCTGAAAGCTATGACTTTAATTGGCAACTTGAAACAGAAATGACCTTAAACACAAGAAAGAAAGAGACCATAATGATGGTGTTTTTAATTAATGAAAGCGCATCGTATCAAGCTACAAAAATGACTATGGGGAACAACAAAAATACAGGAACTACAACTATGCTGTTTGACATGGACTTAAGCACAATGGTTATGTTTATGGATGCTCAAGGCACTAGTTTTTTACAAATGTATCCTATACCAGAAGTTAAATCCTCTAAAGAGAATTTAGATAATTATAACATAAAAAAGTTACCAGCTAAAACCATTATTGGTTATACCTGCGAAGGGCTACAATTTGAAGATGATAGGTATATAATGAAAATGTACCACACATTAGATGCAAAAATAAAACTTACAAACTTTTTGAATTTTGGTTCACAAAAACCATCAGATTTTCCTGATATGGACTCGAGGGTGTTAGATCAATTCTCTAACGGTTTAATTTTAGAAATGGATATCATTGATAAAAAGAAATCTAAAAACAACGTAAACATTATTGCTAAAGCATTAAACCAACAAAAGGCATCTATAAAAAAAGCCAATTACAAAACTATGGATTTATTTTCAGGTGCAAGGATGAAAAAAAACTAAGTTTATAAAATTCTAATATGAAAACAATACTTTTAAAAAGACTAATACTAGTTAATATTACTATAGCTGTTATAAGTTCTTGCGGTGAAAATTCAAAACAAGACAACACTTCTACCAAAATTAAAACTGTAAAAAACACCATAAAAACTATTAGTAAAACTGAAAATTTATTAGAAACAACTTCACTTACAAATGAGGCATTACAAGATTGGTTTCCTAATCAATTAATGAGTTTACAAAAAACTACAACTAGTAATGCCCCAATGTCAACACATGGTATTAATGGAGCAATTGCCAATTATGATGGAAATAATAAAGAAAAAATAAAAATCACATTATATGATTGCTCAGGTGAGAAAGGAGTTTTGCTTTTAAGTCAATACTCGTTCTATAAAAATATGACTGTAGATAACGAAAATGATTACAAAATTGAAAAATCATTTAATAAAAGAGGTATGGAAGGTATTGAAGCCTATGATAAGAACAGACAATATTCTGACATTTC
>NZ_JBNWKB010000018.1:75000-78092 GCF_050509525.1 Gaetbulibacter sp. PBL-D1
GTCAACCGGTTCGGGCCTCCACTGTGTGTTACCACAGCTTCACCCTGCCCATGGGTAGATCACACGGTTTCGCGTCTACCACTACTAACTATACGCCCTATTCAGACTCGCTTTCGCTACGGATCCGCACCTGAAGTGCTTAACCTTGCTAGCAACGGTAACTCGTAGGCTCATTATGCAAAAGGCACGCCGTCACCCTAATGGGCTCCGACCGCTTGTAAGCGTATGGTTTCAGGTTCTTTTTCACTCCCTTATTCAGGGTTCTTTTCACCTTTCCCTCACGGTACTAGTTCACTATCGGTCTCTCAGGAGTATTTAGCCTTAACGGATGGTCCCGCCAAATTCATACAGGATTACACGTGTCCCGCACTACTCAGGATACCACTATCAATAACGTTTTTTACCTATACGGGATTATCACCCTCTATGATTGCTCTTTCCAAAGCATTCTAGTTCATTACGCATTAAATATCGTGGTCCTACAACCCCAGCATTGCCTTAACAATGCTGGTTTGGGCTGTTCCGCGTTCGCTCGCCACTACTAACGGAATCACTTTTGTTTTCTTCTCCTCCGGGTACTTAGATGTTTCAGTTCTCCGGGTTCGCCTCCTTACGGATAACATGTCTTCAACATGCTGGGTTGCCCCATTCGGATATCTGCGGATCAATTTGTATGTGCCAATCCCCGCAGCTTTTCGCAGCTTATCACGTCCTTCATCGCCTCTGAGAGCCTAGGCATTCCCCATACGCTCTTATTTAGCTTATTGTACTTTTTGTCTTTTTAATGAGTTACAATTATTGCTCGTTACAATAATTTAATTTTATTAAATATTTCTATCTAATTTTCATGTATCTTTTTCAATATGTCAATGAACTTTTTAGCTTTCGCTATCGTGGAGAATATCGGAGTCGAACCGATGACCTCCTGCGTGCAAGGCAGGCGCTCTAGCCAGCTGAGCTAATCCCCCATATACTAGTCGTTAGTACATAGTAGTTAGTAGTTAGACTATAACCACTACTCAACTTCCAGAATTTCCTATTAATTTAGTAGTCTCAGGCAGACTCGAACTGCCGACCTCTACATTATCAGTGTAGCGCTCTAACCAGCTGAGCTATGAGACTCTACTATAATAGATCATTTAAATTAACAGCAAAAGAACAGACTATTCCTTTTTTGAACTTCCTTATTAGTCGTCTTTCTCTAGAAAGGAGGTGTTCCAGCCGCACCTTCCGGTACGGCTACCTTGTTACGACTTAGCCCTAGTTACTAATTTTACCCTAGGCCGCTCCTTGCGGTGACGGACTTCAGGCACTCCCAGCTTCCATGGCTTGACGGGCGGTGTGTACAAGGCCCGGGAACGTATTCACCGGATCATGGCTGATATCCGATTACTAGCGATTCCAGCTTCACGGAGTCGAGTTGCAGACTCCGATCCGAACTGTGATAGGTTTTTAGGATTCGCTCCTGCTCACGCAGTGGCTGCCCTCTGTACCTACCATTGTAGCACGTGTGTAGCCCAGGACGTAAGGGCCGTGATGATTTGACGTCATCCCCACCTTCCTCACGGTTTGCACCGGCAGTCTTGCTAGAGTTCCCGACATTACTCGCTGGCAACTAACAACAGGGGTTGCGCTCGTTATAGGACTTAACCTGACACCTCACGGCACGAGCTGACGACAACCATGCAGCACCTTGTAAGTAGTCCGAAGAAAGATCTATCTCTAAATCATGCAACTTACATTTAAGCCCTGGTAAGGTTCCTCGCGTATCATCGAATTAAACCACATGCTCCACCGCTTGTGCGGGCCCCCGTCAATTCCTTTGAGTTTCATTCTTGCGAACGTACTCCCCAGGTGGGTCACTTATCACTTTCGCTTAGCCACTCAGACCGAAATCCGAACAGCTAGTGACCATCGTTTACGGCGTGGACTACCAGGGTATCTAATCCTGTTCGCTCCCCACGCTTTCGTCCATCAGTGTCAGTACATTATTAGTGATCTGCCTTCGCAATTGGTATTCTATGTAATATCTATGCATTTCACCGCTACACTACATATTCTAACCACTTCATAATGACTCAAGATAACCAGTATCAAAGGCAATTCTACAGTTGAGCTGCAGGATTTCACCTCTGACTTAATTATCCACCTACGGACCCTTTAAACCCAATGATTCCGGATAACGCTTGGATCCTCCGTATTACCGCGGCTGCTGGCACGGAGTTAGCCGATCCTTATTCTTACGGTACCGTCAAGCTCCCTCACGAGGGAGTGTTTCTTCCCGTATAAAAGCAGTTTACAACCCATAGGGCAGTCTTCCTGCACGCGGCATGGCTGGATCAGGCTTGCGCCCATTGTCCAATATTCCTCACTGCTGCCTCCCGTAGGAGTCTGGTCCGTGTCTCAGTACCAGTGTGGGGGATCCCCCTCTCAGGGCCCCTACCTATCGTTGCCATGGTGTGCCGTTACCACACCATCTAGCTAATAGGACGCATGCTCATCTTTTACCGATAAATCTTTAATCAAATGCCGATGCCGACTCTTGATACTATGGGATATTAATCCAAATTTCTCTGGGCTATCCCCCTGTAAAAGGTAGATTGCATACGCGTTACGCACCCGTGCGCCACTCGTCATCAGAAAAGCAAGCTTTTCTATGTTACCGTTCGACTTGCATGTGTTAGGCCTGCCGCTAGCGTTCATCCTGAGCCAGGATCAAACTCTTCATCGTTAAATCTTAAATATTATTTAACAACTAATATGGAATTTTATTCAGTACTCAAAATGGTCTATTCTTTTGTTTAATTAACATCGTTTCCAATGCTAATTTTACGCTGTCAATTCAATATGTTAATGAACTTTTATCTTCTCTTCTAAACCGTCTTATCGGTTAAGCGGGTGCAAATATAAAACCCTTTTTTTTATCCCACAATCTTTTTTGATTTTTTTTTGAAAATTTTTTCGAAACAATTCAAAACCCTTTTCTTAATCAGTATTTCTTGTGAACTTTTAGCCTCAACGTTCCCGTTTTTAGCGGCTGCAAATATACAACCTATTTTTTCTTTATCGCAAACTTTTTTTTACTTTTTTTT
>NZ_JBNWKB010000019.1:0-65511 GCF_050509525.1 Gaetbulibacter sp. PBL-D1
TGGAAACTCTTAGCTTTAAAAAAATTGTATCCATTTCAACCGTTTGTAATGAAATTATCACGTTTTTAAAGAAGTTTGAAGAGTATTATCCTACTTTATCCACTCATGCGTCCCACATTGAAGTTACTAAAGAGTTAATCAACCAAATCAATGTAATTGTTGATCGATTTGGTGATGTAAAAGATAAAGCATCACAAGAGCTCTACACCATTAGGCAATCTATAAACAATGTAAGAGGAAAAATAAACCAAAGTTTTACTAGTGCGCTTAACAGTTACAGTGCTTTGGATTATCTAGATGATATCAGGGAAACCGTTATTGAAAACAAACGTGTACTTGCTGTTAAAGCTATGTACCGACGTAAAGTAAAAGGTAGTATTCTTGGTAACAGCAAAACAGGAAGTATTATTTACATGCAACCTGAAGCAACGTTTCAACATACCAGAGAGCTCAACAACCTTGAGTTTGAAGAACAAGAAGAAGTTGAAAAAATACTAAAAGCACTTACTGAAGCTACACGACCTTACGTTCAACTTTTGGAGCAATACCAAACCTTTTTAACTAAAATTGATGTGGTTGCTGCTAAAGCAAAATATGCACAAAGTACCAATGCGTTGTTGCCAAATATCAATACCAATAAAACCTATATTGCTAAAAACGCGTACCATCCACTACTCTATTTATCTAATAAAAAGGAAGGTTTAAAGACTTTTCCGCAATCTATAGAACTGCAACCTGAAAACAGGATTATTGTTATTTCAGGTCCAAATGCTGGTGGAAAAAGTATCACTTTAAAAACCATAGGACTGCTTCAAGTTATGCTGCAAAGCGGGATGCTTATTCCTGTTCATGAAAAAAGTGATGTGTGTTTGTTTGATAGAATTCTTACTGATATTGGTGATAATCAATCTATTGAAAATCATTTGAGTACCTATAGCTATCGCTTAAAACAAATGAATTACTTTTTAAGAAAGTGCAATAAAAACACCTTGTTTTTAATTGATGAGTTTGGTACAGGAAGTGATCCTGAACTTGGTGGCGCTTTAGCTGAAACCTTTTTGGAAGAGTTTTACCATAGAGAAGCCTACGGAATTATTACAACACACTACTCTAACCTAAAAATTTTGGCAAACGAATTACCGTTTATGCAAAATGCCAATATGCTGTTTGATGAAAAAACTCTGGAACCGATGTTTAAACTGGTTTTAGGTCAAGCAGGAAGTAGTTTTACGTTTGAAGTAGCGCAAAAAAACGGAATTCCGTATAGTTTAATCAACAGAGCTAAAAAAAAAATTGAACGTGGTAAAGTACGTTTTGACCGAACCATTGCTAAGCTTCAAAAAGAACGTAGTAAACTTGAAAAGACAGAGCGTTCATTAAAAGAAAACGAACAGAAAAAGCAAAATGAAGCTGATAAGCTAGAAGAAATCAATGCTAGAGTTCAAAAGAAACTAGAGAACTATCAAGAGTTATATGATAGTAACCAGCGCTTGATTTATTTAGGACAAAAGGTAAACGAACTTGCTGAAGGTTATTTTGAAAACAAGCGTAAACGTCAACTTATGGACGAACTTTTTAAGCTTGTACAGATAGAAAATTCTAAGCGCAAGAAGATTTCAGCAAAGCAAAAACGTGCTGAAAAGAACAAAGAACAGCAAGTTAAAAAGGAAGTTGAAAAGAAAGTAAACGTTATACGACAAAAGAAAAAAGCAGCTAAGAAAAAGGAAGTTGTGGTTGAAAAACCAAAACCTGTTTTAAAAGTTGGCGATAGAGTTCGTATGGAAGATGGTCGTGCTATTGGTAGTATTGATACTATTGAAAAAGGGAAAGCAACCGTTAACTATGGTATGTTTACTACCAATGTAAGTTTGGACTTATTGGAGTTGGTAGAAGCTAAGAAATAATAAAATACTGTCAATTCGAGTATGCCAACACTTAGTGTTGGTATGTATCGAGAATAAGGATTTTACGTTTAAAGAAGTTCTCGATACAATTTTTTCAAAAAATCACTCGAACTGACTTTTGGAACATAGAGTGATTTAACTCAATTTTTTAAATTCACTACTGTAAGATATTGTACTTTTGTATTGTGAAATACAACTTACCAGAACATAAACAATTAATTCTTTTTGATGGTGTTTGCAACCTTTGCAATAGTTCCGTTCAATATGTTATTAAACATGATAAACACAATACGTTTATGTTTACTGCATTGCAAAACAATACAGGACAAGAAATCATAAAGGATTTTAATATAGATACGTCTAAGATAGATTCTATTTTATTGTTTTCACACGAAAAAGGACTGTATTACAAATCTACTGCTGCTTTAAAAATAGCATCTCAATTGGGTTTTCCTAGAAACTTGATGGCTGTGTTTTTAATCGTTCCTACGTTTATTCGTAATTGGGTTTACGATTTTATTGCCAAAAACCGTTACAAATGGTATGGCAAACAAGAGGCTTGCATGATACCTACTCCAGAGTTACAATCTAAATTTTTAAAATAAAAAAAAGCCCACTTAATCAAGTGGGCTTTTTCTAACAATTAACAACTAATTAAAAACTAATTTAACTCTAAAAATTACTTTAATAACTAAAGGGAATCAATTATAAAAGTTTGATTTATAGCACATTATTTTAATATTGTAAATGTATACGTTACGTGTTAGGGAGCATAAAAATATCGATATAAAGCCTAAAAAATTTGTTCAAAAAGGCATAATTGTAAATAATGTCTATGAACTGCATAAGTTTAATTATCTGTTTGTTAACTAACTCAAAATAGGATTATACTCAAAGAAAGAAGCCTTAAACTCAATAGAGGTTTTAATTTTCGTGGTGTGGTAATAGTTTTACTTAACAAAACTAAATCATCTACAATCATGAAAAACATTCTACTATTATTCTTTATAGTTTCAACTCTTGGCTATGCTAACAAGAAAAATACGTCTTCCACTATTAAAGAAGTCACAGTGTACTTAAATGGAGCACAAATAACACGAACAACTACTGTTAGTCTTCCTGTTGGTACAACCGAATTTGTTTTGGATAATCTCTCACCTAATATTCAAGAGAGTAGCATTCAAGTTTCTGGACTAAAACAAGCCTCTGTACTTTCTATTAATTATGGCATCAATTATTTAACCAAAAAAAATTATACCAAGACGATAGATTCATTACAAACCCAAAAAGATGTATTGTATGATAAAATTCAAATAGAAGACCAATTGATTTCTGGGTATAACGAAGAACTTTTTATAATTCAAAATAACCGAAAATTAAGTAGTGATACTGAAACAGTAAGTTTGGAAAAAGTTAAGGCTTTTGCTAATTACTATCGAACTCGTATTACAGAGATAAATGCGCTTATTTATAAATCTGAAAAACAAAAAAAAGAATACAATGCGTCAATTTTATTAATTCAAAAGCAATTACAAGAGCTTAATGTAGATGATAAAGTGCAAACAGGTGAAATTAGTTTAAAACTCAACTCAGCAGTAACAGAAAAACTAAATTTGATAATTAAATACAATGTAACAAACGCAGGATGGTTCCCTATTTACGATTTAAAAGCTGAGAAAATTGATGCGCCAATTAACCTGCAATATAAGGCTCATGTATATCAAACAACTGGTATTGATTGGGATGATGTAAAACTTACACTTTCTACCAGTGACCCAACAACAAACAATTTAAAACCAGATGTAAACACTAAATTTTTAAATTTTATAAGTCCTTATAGTAATTATCAAAATCAACGTGCAACAAAAAATTATAATTACAAGTACAACCCAATGGTAAAGACTATTTCAGGTACCATAACTTCTTCTTCAGATGGTTTACCACTTCCAGGAGTTAGTGTTATTGAACAAGGTACTACAAATGGTACTCAAACTGATTTTGACGGAAACTACATGTTGAGGGTTACAGGAGAAAGCAATGCTGTTGAATATTCATATGTAGGTATGCAGAGCGAAGTCTTACCAATACATTCAAGCACGATTAATGTTTCAATGCAAGAAGATGTTGCTCAACTTGATGAAATAGTAGTTACTGGTTATGCAAGTACAAGAATACGAGGTAATAATTCGGTTAAAAAAGATAAAGATCCTCTATATATTGTTGATGGAGTTCCAATGGACGCAAAAGACTTTAATCAGCTAGACCAAAACAGTATTTCTAATATTAATATTTTAAAAGATGCAAGTGCTACAAGTATTTACGGTTCTAGAGCTGCAAATGGTGTTGTACTAGTTACCACAAAAAGAACGACTAGTAATGGTGATTTTATTGATGAAGGTATTACAAATACACGATTTGAAATTCAAAAAAATTATAGCATTACTTCAAATGGAGATATAACAGTTATTGAGATTGACACGTATTCAATTGATGCAACATATTCTTATTTTACTGCTCCTGTGATAAACGAAAACGTATTTTTAACTGCAAAAATTGGCAATTGGGAACAGTATAATCTTTTACCTGCTGAAGCCAATGTGTATTTTGAAGGTAGCTATTCAGGAACAACCAACATTAACCCTTACGCTACAACTGACAGTCTTACAGTATCTTTAGGAGTTGATCCTAATGTTGCAATAAAACGTTCTCAAAATAAAGACTTTAAAAAGAACGCTTTTATAGGCAGTAACAAGATTATCACTAAAAATTATGATATTGAATTAAAGAATAACAAACCTACTTCAATTGATATTGTTGTACTTGATAGAATTCCAATAAGTCAAAACAAAGACATTAAAGTAGATGATATTGAAACAGGCACTTCAAATTATGATAAGGACAAAGGAATTATGGAATGGAAGCTTAAACTGTCTTCAAACGAATCTAAAAAGCTGAATTTTGGATATACTTTGAAATATCCAAAGCATAAACGCATTAATATGTGACAAAAAATAAGCCTCAAAACGAAGCGACATCAGTTTGAGCCTAACTTCAGTTAGTTGGGAACTGCTCAAATTCTTTTGTAAGGCATGTCTAACCTTACACAGGTATTAGGGAAACTAATAGATGTTTTTGTTTTGAGGCTTTACTTCAAACTTTTTAAAATAAAATCTAGGTTTTTATTAGCGACATCATCGTTAAGATAAGCATCAGTAAAGTGTTTTGAGGTATTAGCTAAACCTAATTCTTGAAGTTTTTTTATGGTATCAATATATTCTAAAGACACTTTTCCTGTTAATAATACATCCAAATCCTTACCAGCTTTAGCGTATTTATATACTTTTTCTAAACCTGTTAAATATAAATGGTCTTTAGTAAAACCTCCTCCTCTATGCACTCGCAAGGTTATTGAAAAGGCTTTGTTTTTGTTGAGTTTATATTGACTATAAAGTAAATCGAACGTATCAGCAAACGAATAGCCTTTTATCAAGCTATCTACAGCAATAATTCTATATGCTAGTTCCTTTAGTCGTGTCAAGGTTAAACATCCTGACTTGTATTCAGAAAACACTGCTAAACCTTCTTGGGTTTCAACATTGTTTGGCAATCCGTTAGAAAAGACTTTTAAAGGTTGGTTTAACCCATTAAAAGTGGTTACCATGTGTACTCCAATTTCGTGGTTTGCCAATACTTTTAATTGATTTTTGCTGAACTTATGGTTTTTACGCAACACTAACGTTTGTGTATTGTTAATCACCATTGCTGCTGCTGAAATGTTAGTTGACAGCTTTAAGTTGTATTTAAAATCATAACGCTTTGCAAAGTCTTCAAAATACGCTTTTGCTTCATTGGCATCGTACATAGGAAGCATATCTTCTTCAAAGTCGGTATCATCAAAACGCAGAATAAATTTAGCGTTGTCAATATCCTTTTCAGTTGGTGTTCCAAAACTTTTTAAGCTGTTGAAATAGAATTTTCTACCTTGGTTAATGGTTTCAATACATTCAATCAAACCAGAATATTCATAAATTATATCTTCATATAATTGACGAATATCATCATCTTCAATACGCTCTAAACGCTGTGAGTAAAATAAACGATGTAGCTTGTAACCATTAAACTTTAATTTTGGGTACTTAAAGTTAGGTTCATACTTGTATTTAGAAGCAAAAAACTGTTTTTTTTCACTTTCAATATTCAACGGATTGATATAATTGAGCAACTCTATTTTTTTAACCAAGCGGTTTAGGTTTGCATCAATATCAAAAAGACTTTGGTATTCTTCAATTAAGGTATCGTCAAGCATCATTTAGAATAAGTATTATAAAACTCTGCAGCATGTTTTGGTAATCTGGTTTTAAGCTCTTGTGCTACTGTCGAAACAACTTCAGGATAAATAATTTGGTCATACTCATCACAATACACCTTGGCTATTTCGGTTGCCAAAACTAAGGTATTTTTAAAGTTATTGGTAATATATTTTAAGAAATATCCATTGCCTTGAAACGTGTCGTTGATTTTAGATGTAGATGGGATATTCTTAGGAAATTTAATTTCTGAAAGACTTTGTCTCCAAGCTTCAATAGATGGTTCAAAACGATTATTGTCCACATTACTTGTACCCAAATTCCAAGTAGGCACTTCCCTATCCCAACGTTGCCAGTTGTAACTGTGCATGTCGTAAACCACACAAACACCAAATTTTTCTTCGAGCTTATTGATAAGCGCATGTACTACTTTGTAAAAAGCAGCATGCTTATTCAAACTTTTAGTTTTTTGGGCTTCAGGAAGTGGTGTGTTCCATAGTTGTTTTCCCCAAGCAGTTTCAAAAACAGCGTCTTCTGAAGTTCTATTCAAATCATATTCAAATCTAGAGTCGCAACCAGCAATAACAATTGGATGTGAAGCTATCATGTTTTTAGTTTCAGGATCTTCTTCATACCATCGTTCATATTCGGTATGTAAACAATTGTCCCAAAGTTCTTTTCTGAACTGATGTCCATCGTGTACAGCTCCACAAGCGTAATGCACATATTCATCAATTTTTATGGTGAAAGAATAATCTTCTGCTACAGCATGAAAACACTTTTCAAGATTGATATTTTCAATGATTTTTTCTACAGATAAACGTTCCATATTATTCGTCTTCGGTTAAACTTCCCCATTCAGTCCAAGAACCATCATAAATTGATAGGTTTTTATATCCTGATAATTCTGCTCCAAGAGCCAAAACACAAGCTGTAATACCAGAACCACAAGTAAAAGTAGTTTGCTTATGTTCGCTTAAAACAGCCTTGAAAATAGCCTGTAATTGTTCAACATCTTTAAAACAACCGTTTTCAAGTAAAGACGTATAAGGTATGTTGAAAGAACCAGGAATATTGCCACTTCTTAAACCAGCTCTAGGTTCAGGTTCTTCACCACTAAATCTAGCATGTGAACGTGCATCAACGATAATATGGTTGTCTTCACCAACCTCGTTAACTACATCGTCAAAAAACTTTATAAATCCTGCATTGTAACTTGCTGTAAAATTTCCAGGTTTGCCTGAATAATCAGCTTTTGTTTCTAGTGGATAATTATGTTTAATCCATTCTGGTAGTCCACCATCTAAAACCGCAATATTATTAAAACCAAAAGCTTTAAACATCCACCAAACACGAGCGCTTGAGTAAATACCTTTGTCATCATACACTACAATACAACTATTATTATGTATTCCTAATGCTTGTGCTTCAGTAGTAAATTGCTCTACAGAAGGAAATGTATTAGGAAACGACGCATTAGTGTCGCTAAATTTTTGTTTAATATCAAAAAAACGTGCAGAGACAATTTGTGTTGAAGAATTACTATCAGAATTTGCTTCAGTAACTTTTCCAATAGTAGCATCCAAAACAATAAGATTTT
This sequence comes from Gaetbulibacter sp. PBL-D1, assembly GCF_050509525.1. NCBI lineage: Bacteria > Pseudomonadati > Bacteroidota > Flavobacteriia > Flavobacteriales > Flavobacteriaceae > Gaetbulibacter > Gaetbulibacter sp. PBL-D1. The sequence continues at coordinate 7,812 of NZ_JBNWKB010000019.1, forward strand.
CATTCGCTAAATGTTGGTTTAGCCAATGAACAGACACTAAAGGCTTTGGAACGTGTAGCATATACTAAGCGTCTTCTACAGTTTTTCTTAATCGCGAACGACGGTTAAATGCCTCCAGATTATCGAGGACTTTACTCTCAAGGAAATCAATAACCTTTTCTTCAACTTTGGTTTTGTTTTTATACACTTTATTGATGTAAGTTATGCCTCCAGGAGACATCACATTTACTTCAACTAGTTTTCCACCAATAACATCAATACCTACAAAGTATAAACCGTCTTTAACTAGTTTTGGTCCAATTTGTTTACACAAAGCTTTTTCAGCTTTAGTAAGTATATGTTTTTGAACGCTTCCACCAGCAGACACATTAGAGCGATGATCGTCGGTTCCAGGAACGCGTTTCATGGCTCCAACAGGTTCTCCATTGAGCATTAAAATTCTAACATCTCCTTGATCTGCACCTTCTATATAATCTTGAAGAATGACATAGTTTGAAGTTCCATCAGAATTTGAAATATAGAAATCTAACAATGAATTGATATTACTCATTGCTGATCTTTCAATAAGAATAACACCAGAACCACCAAATCCATTTAGTGGTTTTAATATCATTTTATCGGCTTTTGATTCCTTGATTTGCTTAATTAAATACCTTTTGTTTTTTGATACGTGTGTATTAGGAATAATGTTACTATGCGCATCACCAAAAGCAGCAGTATATAACTTGTTATTTGCTTCTCGCATACCTTCTAAAGAGTTAATGATAAACACATCATCTTTAACTGAATCCAAGAAGTTAAGCATTATAGGATCCAAAGGCGGATTCGCTCTAAAAAAGATAGCATCAAAACCTGCGAGTGGCAACATTTCTTCTCGTAATTCGGCTTTTTTATAAAATGCTTTTAATGATGAGGGCACTTTATCCATTCTACCTACAACTGTACAAAAAGCATTAGTAACACTATTTCTAATCGTTAAATTTGCAGGCGAACACAAGGCAACACCATGACCACGTTTTGCACATTCTTTTATTAAAGCTAAGCTTGTATCGTTTTCTGGATCAATATTTTCCCATGGATACATTAAAAAGCAAACATTCATAGTTTTGATTTTGGTAAGTTAGACTATTTTAAAAGTAGCTATTTTATTTAACATGTTCGTAATGGTCGTCCCAATTTTTAGGCTTAGGCTTGTGCAATTTACCTAATGACTTAGCAACCATCATTGAAACAGTAGCGTCTCCTGTTACGTTTACAACTGTTCTACACATATCTAAAGGCCTATCAACAGCAAAAATAAGCGCTAAACCAATAGGTAATAATTCAGCAGGGAAACCGACAGATTCCAATACAATTACTAACATTACCATACCTGCACTTGGTACAGCTGCACTACCTACAGATGCAAGTATTGCAGTAGCGATGATTACTAATTGATTGGTTATAGTTAATCCTTCAGGCCATACAACTTGCATGATAAAAACTGCTGCAATACCTTGATACAAACTAGTTCCATCCATGTTTACAGTTGCACCAACAGGCAATACAAAACCTGACACCTCTTTATCTACTCCAATATGCTCTTCAACACGTTCCATAGTAACTGGAAGCGTTGCAGCACTACTACTTGTTGAAAAAGCTAAAAGTTGTGCTGGTGACATCTTGTTTAAAAACCAGATAGGTGATTTTTTAGTGTAAAGTTTTACTAATATCAAATAGAAGACAATCATGATAAATAACCCAACAATTACACATAATGCATAGTTGAGAAGTTTAAGCAAAATTTCGGTATCATCAAATGCAACAATTACATTTGCCATTAAAGCTAAAACAGCATAAGGAGCAAATAGCATAATTAAATCTACCATTTTCATGACTACTTCGTTGAGTGAGTCAAAAAACCGAACCAAAGGTTTAGCTTTCTTTTCAGGTATAAGTAGTAAACAAATACCTACAAACAACGCAAAGAAAATTACCTGAAGCATTTTAGCTTCACCTAAAGCTGTAAAAATATTACTCGGAAATATATCTACAAGCGCTTGTAAAGGACCAGCATCTTGTTGTGCTGAAGCTTTTGTTAGTTTATCAGTGACACCTGCGTCATTTTCGTATTTGAGTTTAATTTTTTCGAGCGTATCGGCAGACATTCCTGCTCCTGGTTTTACCACATTTACAATAGACAAACCAATAACAATGGCTACTACAGTTGTACACAGATAAATAGCAATTGTGCGTAATCCCATAGATTTAATCTTAGAGATATCTTTTAAATCTGATACACCTTTAATTAATGATGCAAGTATTAACGGAACAGCAATAAGTTTTAATAAGTTGATAAAAATAGTTCCAAAAGGCGCAATCCAATCGGTTACAAAATCTTTTCCTCCTGAAATGGAATTCATAATAAATCCGAGAATGACACCTAAAATCATTCCTATTATAATCTTCCAGTGTAATGCTATTTTTTTCATCTTATTCTTCTTTTTTATCAGTAAAAATTACCAATTCACAATTACAACAATAATTGAAAACAGTAAAATATAAAAAGCCAAACCACAAGCCCTTGCCTCAGCTGATTGTTTTATCTTTTTTTCAAACCCAAACTTTTGAAACCTTTCTTCCTCAACTTTGTTAAAAGTATTAGTATCTAACGCACTTTTCTTCGATTGAAATGGGAAAAAGAAAAATGTGAGCCATTCTTCTCTTGTTAAAGGAGTTGTTTTCCTTTTTTCTTTATAATTTTCCTCTAGGTCTTTCAACTTTAATTTCTAATCAAAATCATTATGAGACTCCTGCTTTCGCAGGAGTGTATAATCCGCCAACACCAATGCAGCCATGGCTTCAACAATTGGAATTGCTCTTGGAACTACACAAGGATCATGTCTTCCTTTTCCGTGCATTTCTACCATTTCACCTTCACTATTAATGGTGTCTTGATTTTGCATTATAGTTGCAACTGGCTTAAAAGCAACTCTAAAATAGATATCCATTCCATTGCTTATTCCACCTTGGATACCTCCAGATAAGTTGCTTTTTGTGCTTCCATCAGCATTAAATAAATCATTATGCTCACTCCCTTTCATTTTTGTGCCACAAAATCCACTTCCGTATTCAAATCCTTTTACTGCGTTTATGGATAACATGGCTTTACCTAATTCAGCATGAAGTTTATCAAACACAGGTTCTCCCAAGCCAACAGGAACATTTTGAAGCACACAAGTTACAGTGCCACCAATGGTGTCACCTTCTTTTCTTATGGCTTTTATTTTAGTAATCATTTGTTCTGCAACAGCATCGTCAGGACAACGCACTGTATTACTTTCGGTTTTACTAAAATCTAAATCCTGATAAGGTTTTTCTAAATAAATATCACCAACTGAAGATGTGTAAGCATTTATTTTTATGTCTTTTAAAATTTGTTTTGCAATAGCTCCTGCTACTACTCTACTTGCAGTTTCTCTAGCAGAACTACGTCCTCCACCACGATAATCTCTTGTGCCATATTTTTGGTCGTAAGTATAATCGGCATGACTTGGTCTGTAAGTATCTTTTATATGCGAATAGTCTTTTGATTTTTGATTGGTGTTGTGAATTGTAAAACCAATAGGAGTTCCTGTAGTTTTACCTTCAAAAATACCTGATAAGAACTCTACAGTGTCAGGTTCTTTACGTTGGGTAACAATGTCTGATTGTCCTGGTTTTCTTCGGTTTAATTCATTTTGAATTGCATCAAAATCTAAAGTTAAACCTGCTGGACAACCATCAATAATACCACCTATTGCTACTCCATGAGACTCACCAAATGTGGTAAGCTTAAATAATTTTCCGAAGGAATTTCCTGCCATATACATTTATTTTACGCTAATGTAAATGTAATATTACAGAAACAAAAATTGAATTTCATAAAGACTGCCTTTAGCTAGGGAAATTTAATAACATTCTCTTAACCATAAACTCACGGTTAATTAATTGGCTCTTAAACATTAAGTAATATATAAATGTGTTATTTGCATTTAAAACCTAGTATTTGCCTTGAAGATTAAACGAAAAGTAGAAGTAGCTGTAATTTCTGATGTACATCTAGGAACTTATGGCTGTCACGCTAAACAATTACTTACCTACCTTAACAGCATTCAGCCTAAAAAGTTAGTGCTAAATGGCGATATTATTGATATATGGCAGTTTAGTAAACGTTATTTTCCTAAGTCACATCTAAGAGTGATCAAAAAAATAATTGACATGGCTTCAGATGGTGTAGAAGTTATTTACATTACAGGGAACCATGATGAAATGCTACGTAAATTTAGCGATACCAAAATTGGAAAAATTTCTATAGTTGATAAAATTGTATTAGAGCTTGACGGAAAAAAAGCTTGGATTTTCCATGGTGACGTATTTGATGTGTCTATTCAAAACGCAAAATGGTTAGCGAAATTAGGTGGTTATGGTTACGATTTATTAATTCTTCTCAACCGCTTTACTAACTGGTGTTTAGAACGAATGGGTAAAGAAAAATACTCATTATCTAAAAAGATTAAAAACAGCGTTAAACGTGCTGTAAAATACATTAATGATTTTGAAGAGGTAGCTTCAGATTTAGCTATTGAAAACGGTTATGACTATGTTATTTGTGGTCATATTCATCAACCTAAAATGATTATTAAAGAAAATAAACACGGTAAAACTACCTATTTGAATTCTGGTGATTGGGTTGAGAATTTCACCGCTTTAGAGTACCAATTTAAACGTTGGAAAATATACAATTATAGCAAAGACAAACTCTCTCCATTCTTTGCTGATGAAGACATAAAAGACATGGAAGTAAAAGACTTAATAGCTGCTATAACTATCGTTGACCAACACAGTAAAAAGTAGTTTTATTTTAATAAAGCTTCTTTTAGTATAGTTACCGGATGTAATGCTTCTCGAGAAGTTCCATCTTTTATTTGATGTCTACAACTAGTTCCATTAGCTGAAATAATCACATCTTTAGACGCTTTTTTTACAGCAGGAAACAAGGTTTGGTTACCAACTTGCATACTCACTTTGTAGTGCTCTTTTTCATAACCAAAACTTCCAGCCATTCCACAACAACCACTAGGAATAATAGTGACTTTATAGTTTTTAGGGAGATTTAAAACTGTAAAACTAGAAAGTTGATTTGCCAATGCCTTTTGATGACAATGTCCATGAAACTTTATGGTTTTTGCTTCTAAAGTAAATTGCTCAGGTTTTATATTACCCAATTCTACTTCCTGTTGGATAAACTCTTCTACTAAAAAGGTGTGTTTTGCAATTGCTTCAGCAGATGTTTTATCGTCCGCTAATTTTATATATTCATCTTTAAAAGTTAATATAGCTGAAGGTTCAATGCCTACTAAAGGTGTGCTTTTAGTAATTAATGAATTAAAGTGTTTTATGTTTCTATTAGTCAATATTTTAGATTCTTCTAAAAACCCTTTTGAAATATAGCTTCGTCCACTTTCTAAAGTGTCGATTATAACCACTTTATAATTCAAAGTTTCTAAAAGAATTTTAGCATCAAGAGCGATATGAGATTCTAAGTAATTAATAAATTCATCTACGAAAAGATAAACCGTTTTTATAGGTTTATTAGTAGTATTCGTTTGATGCTGTTGTAGCTTAGAAAACGGCTTGGTAACTTTTGGCAAACTTCTATCTGCATGAACACCAATGCTCTTTTTAATGATACTTGATGTGAATTTCTGCTGAAATAATGCATTGGATAACTTAGGAAATTGAGCAGCTAGTTTATTGTACTTAGTGGATTGTGCAAAAAAACGGTCTTTAGATTTAAATCCGTTTGCCTTTTGATATTGATACTGAAACTCAGCCTTTAGAGTAGCTACGTCCACGCTACTTGGACATTCACTAGCACAGGCTTTACAGCTCAAGCACAAATCGAACACTTCTTTCAATTCATGATGATTAAACTTATTTACTTTATCCGATTGTGTTAAAAACTCACGCAACGCATTAGCTCTAGCTCTTGTGGTATCTTTTTCGTTTTTAGTAGCACGATAACTTGGACACATTGTTCCTCCAAATTCAGGTAATTTTCTACAATCACCAGAACCATTGCACTTTTCAGCTTCTCGTAAAATGCCTTCTGATGCTGAAAAATCCATTAGTGTTTCAACCATTGGCTCTTTTCTGTCAGGAACATAACGCAGAGATTCGTCCATTGGATACGCATCTACAATTTTTCCAGGATTAAAGATATTATTTGGATCAAAAACAGATTTGATACGTTTTAATAACTGGTAGTTGTCCTCGCCAATCATCATCGGGATAAATTCAGCTCTTACAATACCATCTCCATGCTCTCCACTCATAGAGCCTTTATATTTCTTCACTAATTTTGCTACATCAGTGGTTATTTTTCTAAATAAAATAACATCTTCAGACTTTTTAAGATTTAAAACTGGTCTCAAATGCAATTCTCCTGCTCCAGCATGTGCATAATAAATAGCTTTTTGTTTATAGCTATTCATTATTTGTGTAAACTCACTAATGTAATTTGCTAAATCGGGAAGCGCAACAGCAGTATCTTCAATACATGCAGCTGACTTTTTATCACCAATCATATTACCCAACAAACCTAAACCTGCTTTTCTAAGTTCGTTGGCTTTATCAATAGCGTCATCCATTAGAATAACATTAGCATAACTTAAACCTGTTAATTCTATAGTTTTTATTAGAGCTTCTACTTGTTTTTTAGCTTCATCAATGGTATTTGCTCTAATTTCGCACATTAATATAGCCTCAGGATCATCTTTAATAAACTGCCTGTTAGCTTGTTGAACTTTGTTATGCTTTGTTAAATCCAATATGGTTTTATCTAGCATTTCGCAAGTGTACAAGTTATGGTTCATAGTGGCTGCAACTGCATCAAGACAACTGTTTATAGTACTAAAATGTGCAGCTACCATTATACTTTTGGTTGGTGGTAGCTCGTCAAGTTTTAAAGTGATTTGCGTTGTGAATGCCAAAGTACCTTCACTACCCGAAAGTAATTTACACATATTAAAAGGGTATTCGCCTTCAAAAAGTTCGGTATTTATAAGTTCGTCAATAGCATAACCAGTATTGCGACGATGAATTTCTGGTTTTGGGAAATTAGCTTTTATATTGGCTCTAACAATTTCAGGTTCTAATTCAGAGAACATACTTTTGTAAATATGACCTTCTAAAGTATTTAATGTCATTTTAGTGTTAAACTCATTTTTGGATATATCTCCAAAAACCACTTCGCTTCCATCACTCAACACAGTATGTAATTCTACAACTTTATCTCTTGTAACTCCATATTGAATAGAGGTTGTCCCTGATGAATTATTACCAACCATTCCTCCTATCATACAACGATTGGATGTTGATGTATTAGGACCAAAAAAGAGTCCGTAAGGTTTTAGATAGTTGTTAAGCGCATCTCTAACCACTCCTGGTTGAACAGTAACTGTTTTGTTCTCTTTATCAAGAGAGATAATTTTTGTGAAATACTTGGATACATCAACAACAATACCTTTGCCAACACATTGTCCTGCTAATGATGTTCCTGCGGTTCTAGGTATTAATGAGGTGTTATTTGTATTGGCATAAGCAATAAGTGTTTTAATGTCTTGTACTGTTTTTGGGTATGCAACAGCAGAAGGTTTCATGCGATAAACAGAGGCATCAGTAGCATAAATAGACGTTGTTAAATCGTCTAAAAACAACTCACCATCTAGTTGGTCTTTTAGGCTCTTTAGCATATTCTTAACATCTTAATATTTATTTTTATCGTATATATACTATGCATGCTCTTTTTGCTTATATTTATTATTCAACTAAAATAAACATTAAGTAGCTGCGTTAAAACTTTAAAACTTTAAAATTTATGAAAAAATTATTTTTATTAGCCATTGCATTTATTGGCTTTACTACATTATCGAATGCGCAAGATATTTCTCCAAACGCTATAGGTCTTAGACTAGGTGATAGTGACGGATTTGGAGCAGAAGTTTCTTACCAAAGAGGATTAGGTGATAATAACCGATTGGAGTTTGATTTAGGTTGGCGAAGCGGAAATGGATACGACGGTTTTAAACTTGCTGGTTTATACCAATGGGTTTGGAATATAGATGGTGGCTTTAACTGGTATGCTGGTGCTGGTGGTGGAGTTGGTTCATACAGCTTCGATAACAATGATTTTGATGATGAAACGTTCATCTTTGCTGCTGGTGATATAGGTATTGAATATAATTTTGATATTCCTTTACTATTGTCACTTGACTTTAGACCAGAGTTAGGCTTTGGAGACTATAGAGACGATGTTGATTTTGATATAGCCTTAGGTATTAGATATCAATTCTAATAATTAAGAAACTACTTTTATAAAAAAACCACCTTGCAAAAGGTGGTTTTTCTTTTTTACAGTACCATACATTTTTGCAAGGTATCTTTATATATTGCTTCGTATTGCGGAACTATTTTATGAATATCAAACTTGGCAGCTTCTTCCCTAGCGTTTTGCTTAAATATTGCTAAGCGTTTTTCATCACTTAAAATATGAACTGCATTTTTACTCATACTTTCCACATCATTTACATTACTTAAAAACCCTGTAACTCCTTCAATATTTACCTCTGGAATTCCACCTGTATTACTAGAAATAACAGGAACTCCAGACACCATAGCTTCAAGAGCAGCTAACCCAAAACTTTCAGTTATTGAAGGTAGCAAGAACAAATCACTAAAACACAAAATTCTATCAACTTCGTTACTGTTACCGAAGAAAATAACCTTATCACTTATTCCTAACTGTTCGCATAATTGTTCAGCAGGTTTACGCTCAGGACCTTCTCCTACCATCATTAGTTTAGCAGGAATTTCCTTTTGAATATTATAAAACACCTTTACAACATCAGTAATTTGCTTTACAGGCCTAAAGTTACTAATGTGGGTAATTATTTTTTCGTCTTCATTAGCCATCATACCTCGTTGACAATCGGTAAACGTATGCTTGTATTTACCAACATCAATAAAGTTTGGAATAACTTCTATATCATTTTTTATATCAAATAATCTTAAAGTGTCTTCTTTTAAACTTTCAGAAACCGACGTTACAGCATCAGATTTATTGATACTAAATGTTACTGCAGGCTTATAAAATGGATGGTTACCAACAAGCGTAATATCTGTTCCGTGAAGCGTTGTTACAATAGGAACATAAATACCTTCTTCTTGCAACATCTTTTTAGCCATGTAAGCTGCATAAGCATGAGGAATCGCATAATGCACGTGTAGTATTTCAATACCATGAAGCTTTACCATATCTACCAACTTGCTAGATAATGCTAACTCATAAGGTTGATAATGAAACAATGGATATTCAGGTACATTTACTTCATGAAAGTGTACTTTTGTACTTAATAATTCTAATCGTACAGGTTGACTGTAAGTGATAAAATGTATTTCGTGACCACGTTTAGAAAGTTCTAAACCAAGTTCGGTAGCAACAACTCCACTTCCTCCAAATGTAGGATAACAAACAATTCCTATTTTCATTTTTATTCTATAATCGCTTCGTAAATTAAACGTTGTATTTCTGTTCTAATATTTTCTCTTAAAAGCAAGTTTTTTCCAGCTCTAGGATAGGTTCTATTTGCTAAAAAGATATAAACTATTTCTTCTTCAGGATCTGCCCAAGCATAGGTTCCTGTAAACCCTGAATGCCCAAAACTTTGTAAGGATAAACAACCACAGGTTGGACCTTCTTCACCTAATTGTGGTTTATCAAAACCAACACCTCTCCTGTTATCTCTATGACAATAGTAACATTTATTGAACTTATCTAAAGTTTCAGTTTTAAAGTATCGCTTACCTCCATAAAAGCCTTTTTGTAAAAACATTTGCATGATTTTGGCAACATCATTAGCATTGCTAAAAATTCCTGCATGACCACCTACTCCATTTTGCATTGCTGCTCCCATGTCATGTACATAACCATGTACTTCTTGATATCTGTAATAGTCGTCAATTTCAGTAGGAACTATCTGTGAATTACTAAAAAGTTGTGACGGATTGTATGTCGTATAATTTGCTCCCAATGATTGGTAAAAGTGTTCTTGAACTAGTTCATCAAGAGGTTTGTCATAATAGCTCTCAATATATTTCTTTAAAATATAATATGGTAAATCGCTATACCTATACCTTTGTCTTGATAGTAAATCGCTATCCTTTATGATTTTTTGTATAGAATCAGGATAATCGTGACGTAAATAAACTTCTTCTGCTACTTTAATACTAAAGTTAGGACTGTATTTTCTTCGGTAGTATTTAGCATCTGGTTTTTTTGTGACGCTATCTAATGTGGCTGCATAAAATGGAACCCAAGGTTTTAATCTTGCATAATGCGATAGCATTTCTTTTATGGTAATGTCAGATTTATTCGAACTTTTATACTCAGGTAATATTTTAGATAGTTTAGTATCTAACGATAGTGCTCCTTTTTCTTCTAACTCCATGAGCAATGGTAGTGTTGCCAAAATTTTGGTTAAAGAAGCTACATCATACAAATCTTCAAATTTTACTTTGTCATCTCCTTCGTATCTATGTTTTCCAAAGTTTTTGTTGTAAACCACTTTTCCTTTTCTGGCAACTAATAGCTGTATACCAGGAGTCATTTGATTGCTAATAGCATAATTAGCCACTGAATCTAGTTTTGATAACTTTTCAGAACTCATACCAACCTGCTCTGGCAAGCCATAACTCAAGGATTTTATACTGTTATAAGTAATTCCGTCGCCTACTTTAAAATGAATGCCTGTAGACACAGGTAATGCGCCTTTTGCAGCAACAGCTCCAAATACTACTTGAGCAGATTTTTGCTGAGCTATAGCACTGTTTTGGTAACTCACCACAATACCTTCAATGTTTTCAACAGTATGCAAATCGATTAAAGCATAAGGACGTGCGAATACGTCTAAAATAACTTTATTGGTTCTTGCAATTTCGTACAACCAAACCAACTCTTGATCTTTAAACTTATAGTCTTTCCAAGGCGAAGCATTAGACTTGTGCAACCCAACAATCACAGTGTTATAATTTTGAAGTTTAGTAAGTAATTCATCAAGCTTTTCGGCTTTAACATGGTGTACTTTAGTGTACTTTTTTAATTCCTCATAAAACGGAGTACCATCATCATCTCCAAAGCTTACATAAGCAATTTTCTTTTCATCAAGCTTTCGTAAAGGCAAGATATCTTCTTTATTACGCACAACCGTTATTGCATTCTCCATAAGGTTTTCGTACAGCAAATCATCTTTAAGTCTATTTAAGTCTTCAACCAAATTGTGGATTCCTATAGGAGAATACTTATTTAAACCAACTTTGTATTTTGCCATCAATATTTTTTTTACCGAATGCGATAATCGTTCTTCAGTAATAATACTATCAGTATAAGCAGTAGCAAATAGTTTTATGGCTTGTTCAAGGTTTTCAGACATTAGCATCACATCATTACCAGCTAAAAAGGCTTTTAAATCATTTTCACCTCCTTGAGGCATTTTTGTAGTACTGTTGCCATCTATACCTTTTTCAACATAATCAGCAACACCTTTCATTTCAAGCGCATCAGTAAAAATTAATCCTTTAAACTGAAGTGAGTCTTTTAAAATATCAGTAACAATGTGTTTAGATAATGACGAAGGATAACCTGGTCTTGGTTCTAAACTAGGTACGCTAAGATGTGCAACCATAACACTGCTTAAGCCTTCTTTTATTAGTTTTTTATAAGGATATAACTCTATAGAATCAATTCGTTTTTCATCAAATGTAATCGTAGGTAATGTTTTATGTGAATCGCTTTCGGTATCACCATGACCTGGAAAATGTTTAGCGTTTGCCAATACTCCAGCACTTTGCATTCCTTTCATAAATGCTAAAGCTTTTTCGGTAACGTTATCTCTATCTTCACCAAACGAGCGATTACCAATAATTGGGTTTTTAGGGTTTGTATTGATATCTACAACTGGTGCAAAATTAAAATGCACTCCAAGACGTTTGTTATGCTCTCCTATTTGATAACCTGTTTTTTCAACTAATGCATTATCTCTAATAGCTCCTAGTGTCATATTCCAAGGAAATGCATAAGTAGAATCTAAACGCATGCTTAAACCCCATTCTGCATCCATACCAATTAACAACGGAACTTTAGCAGCAGCCTGCAATTCGTTATTAAGTCTAGCTTGACGCACAGGTCCTCCTTTTGAATAAATTAATCCACCTATGTGTTGGTCTTTAATAAGTTTAACTATTTTGGTTTTAGTCGCTTTATCTTGACTAGAAAACACCTGAACCATAAACAATTGTCCTAACTTTTCTTCCAAAGACATAGCATTGTAAATGCTATCAACCCATTTTTGTTGTGCTTCAACATCTTTATGAAGCAATGGATTTGTTAAATCTTGCTGTGGTAATACTTGCTGTTTCTCTTCTTGAGCACAACTTATAGTAGTAAAAGAGAGGAATATGATAGATATAAGGGAGAAAATGCATCTCATACATTAAAGTTTTTGGTATAATGAATTAAAAACTATGCCAAAATACCATTTTTACAAAGAAGTTTGAAGCACTTTAAGATAGATTTATAAAGAAGATAATTAACAACTGCTAATCCAACAAGTCAATATGTCTATCGTGATAACCCAAGAGGTACAATACACCATCCAAACCAATACTAGAAATTGAACTTTGCGCATTGTTTTTTACTTTAGGCTTAGCATGAAACGCTATTCCCAAACCAGCAAGATTTAGCATTGGTAAATCATTGGCTCCATCACCAACAGCAATGGTTTGACTAATATCTATTCCTTCTTTTTTAGCCAATAACTGTAAGTATTCAGCTTTTTTGTTACCATCAACTATTTCTCCAAGATAACCACCAGTTAAGACACCATCTTTAATCTCCAATTGGTTTGCAAACACGTAGTCTATGTCGAGCTTTTTTTGAAGATAATCCCCAAAATAAGTAAAACCACCTGAAAGGATTGCAGTTTTAAATCCGTAGTTATGTAAAGTATCTATTAGTCGTCTTGCTCCTTTTGTAATTGGTAATCTTTCGGCAACGTCTTGTAGCACTTCTTCACGAAGTCCCTTTAAAAGTTTCATACGTCTTTTAAAGCTTTCATTAAAATCTATTTCACCTTGCATAGCAGATTCTGTAATAGCTTTTACTTCTTCTCCTACACCAGCAAGTTCTGCTAATTCGTCAATAACTTCAGTTTGAATTAAGGTAGAGTCCATATCAAAACACACCAAGCGTCTGTTACGTCTAAATATATTGTCTTCCTGAAAAGCGATATCTACATCTAAATCTTTTGAAACCTGCACAAATCTAGCTGTTAGCTCTTGCTTATCATCAATTTTTCCTCGTATTGATAACTGAATTGATGCTCTTGGGTATTCTTCTTCTTTAACTAAAGAGGTTCTCCCTGTTAAACGTTTTATAGAGTCAATGTTTAAATTTTTATCAGAAATGATTTTGGTGACTTCTGAGATTTGTTCTGCTGCTAATCGTTCACCAAGAATAGTCACAATGTAACGGTCTTTGCCTTGAAGGTTCACCCAGCTTTCATAATCTTCTAAAGAAATAGGTGTAAACTTAGCAGTGATATTAAGTTCATAAGCTTTAAAAAGTAAGTCTTTTAAAACCGCAGCTGACTTTTTGCCAGTACCTATTTCAAACAAAATACCTAAGGACAAAGTATCATGAATATTAGCTTGACCAATATCTAAAACTTTTGCACCATATTGTGCTAAAACACCTGTTAAAGCTGAAGTTAAACCTGGTTTATCTTGTCCTGAAATGTTAAGTAAAAAGATGTCGTTTGCCATTTGAACTATGTATCTCGTTAAAAAGAGAAGTAAAAATGACTAAACTATTTGAATTATAAAAGTTTTGGCGTGTAAAAACAAGGTTAATTTTTCAATTTAAAAATCGACTATGCCAACTCTCGCTTGCAGGTACTTCCCAACTGTCTTTAAACTCAGCAATGTTAGTCACTAAATTATTAAATACAATGGTGTTTTTAGACACAGCTTTGTCTTTAGCCATCTTTTTAAAGTCCATAAGTGGCTTGTATGCTATAAACTCTCCTTGTTTGTAAGACACATTCATTTTATCCATTAAATCTACATCGTACTGCTTTTCTAATTGCTGAATAAAATGCACTGAAGCATCAATACTGCATCCTGATGCTTGGTTAAAGTTTTGATTTAATGCAATTACTATAAATCGCTTATAAACAATTTTGTATCCTGATTGAAGATTGCTTCCGTGAGCAGTCCAGTTTTGAATAAACTGACTTAATTGTTCTTCTAATTGAGCAAGCTCATCGTCGTTAAATGAACGGTTGGCTTGGTATATCCAAACTCTAGATTCGTTTGGTAATGTATCAAAATCTACTAGCATTTTTTTGTTTTAATTTATTAAAGCTCTTCGCTATTTGCTATGATTTCAACGATATCAAATACTTTAATATCTGACTCGCGTTCTTTTGCTTTAACACCATCGGTCATCATTGTATTACAATACGGACAACCTGTAGCAATTATATTTGGGTTAGTTTTAAGCGCGTCTTCAGTACGTAGCACGTTAATGTCTTTATCTCCTTTTTCAGGTTCTTTAAACATTTGAGCTCCTCCAGCACCACAACATAAAGCAGTACTACGGTTGCGTTTCATTTCTACTAAATCAACACCTAAACTTTTAAGTAGATTTCTTGGTGCTTCATACACCTCGTTAGCTCTTCCTAAATAGCATGGGTCATGAAACGTAATACGCTTTCCGTTTAAAGTGGAGTCACTTTTTAGTTTTAAACGACCAGAACTCATCAATTCTTCAATAAATTGAGTATGATGTAATACTTCGTACACACCACCTAATTGAGGATATTCGTTTTTTAAGGTATTATATGAATGTGGACACGCAGTTACTATGCGTTTTACTTCGTAAGCATTAAGTATTTCAATGTTAGTCATTGCTTGCATTTGAAACAAGAACTCATTTCCTGCGCGTTTAGCAACGTCTCCAGTATTACTTTCTTCGGTTCCTAATACTGCAAAATCAACATTAGCTTTGTGAAGTACTTTAACAAAAGCTCTTGATATTTTTTTTGCTCTATCGTCATAACTACCAGCAGATCCAACCCAAAATAAAATTTCTGGTTGTTTACCTTCTGCCATATACTCTGCCATTGTAGGCACTTTTAGTTTCTCGCTCATACCCTAATATTATTCTTCGTTAGCCCAATTTAAACGGTCCATTTGGTTATATGGCCAAGGTGCTCCATTGTTTTCAATATTGGTCATCATATTGTTAAGCTCCATTGGAGCAGCACTTTGTTCCATTACTAAATAACGTCTCATTTCTATAATAATTGATAATGGATCGATACTTACAGGACACGCTTCTGTACATGCATTACAAGTTGTACACGCCCAAAGTTCTTCGGTAGAGATATAATCTCCTAAGAGTTGTTTTCCATCATCTTTAAACTCACCTCCATTAGCATCGATATTTTTACCAACTTCTTCTAATCGATCACGAGTATCCATCATGATTTTACGAGGCGATAATTTTTTTCCTGTTTGGTTAGCAGGACATTCGCTTGTACATCTACCACACTCAGTACATGTATAAGCATTAAGTAGTTGTACCCAGTTTAAATCTTGCACATCACTTGCACCAAACTTTGCAGGAACCTCGTCTTCTGCACCTTCTTCAGGTGCTGCAAATGGATCTGCATTTGGGTCCATCATCATTTTAACTTCGTTAGTAACTGCTTCCAAATTGTTTAACTGTCCTTTTGGATTTACTTTTCCGTAGTAAGTGTTTGGAAATGCAAGTAAAATATGTAAATGCTTTGAATAATATAAGTAATTGAGGAATACTAAAATTCCTAAAATATGTAGCCACCAGGCACTACGTTCTATAATATGCAATGTAGAATCTGCTAATCCAGAAAACATAGGTGCTATGTATTGACTAATCACATTACCCGAATTCATATCTTGAAAATGAACATCGGTAGCATTCATAACCAAAAATAAAGTCATCAATACCATTTCAAAATATAAAATGAAATTACCATCATTTTTTGGCCAACCTTTCATTTCAGATTTCCAGAAACGTTGTAGCTTAATAACATTTCTTCTAACCCAGAAGATTACAACTGATACAAATACTAATGCTGCTAATACTTCAAAAGTGCCTATAAGAACACCATATAATGTTCCCATTTTTGAAAATAGGCGATGCGTTCCAAAAAGTCCATCGATAATAATTTCAAGTACTTCAATATTGATGATTACAAAGCCTACATATACAATAACGTGAAGTACACCTGCAATTGGACGTTTTACCATTTTGCTTTGCCCTAAAGCAATCATGGTCATGTTTTTCCATCGTTGTGATTTATTATCGCTTACATCAACATCTTGTCCTAGTTTGATGTTACGAATAAGTTTTTTGACATTTTTTGCAAAAAATCCTATTCCAAGAATAAGTGCTATAGCAAAAAGTATGTTTGGTATAAATTGCATAGTAGAAATAATCTAATTCATTTGTTCTTCAGTAGGTGCTTGGTAAGGGATTTCCTTTTTAGATAAAATACGTCTGTATCGTGCAGGATGTAGTTTTATATCTAATAGTAATAACTCCATTTCTTTTGAAGCGCCTTCTAAATTTTTATATAATGCATCGTCTTTTAATAACTTACCAATAGTACCTTCACCATTATCTATACTAGCCAACACGCTATTGAGTCCGTTAACGGTTTGTTGTAAATTCTTTAAGGTTGCACCTAAATTGGCATCGGCAACTGAATCGGTTATTTTAGACAAGTTATTGGTTAAGTTTTCAGCATTGGCTAACGTACTGTTTAAACTTTCTTGATTGTCTTTTAATAATTTGTTTATGGTTTCAGACGTGCTTTTGAAAGTAGAAATGGTTTGGTTTAAACCAGCAATACTACCTCTTAAATTTGCTTTAGCTTCTTCATCAAACACATCATTTAAATTAGACAGTAACGAATCTGCACTCACCATCATAGTTTCAATTTTCTCTTGTAAAGGAGTTAAGCGCTGATTAACCAATTCAGACAAACCACCTTTAACACTAGACTCTAAATACGAACCGCTTTTTGCTATTTCGGCATTATCAAACGCTGGTATAATTGCTACTCCTTTTCCTCCTATTAAACCTAAATCGTATAACTGCGCTTTACTATTTTTAGAAAATTTAAAATCATTGTCAACAAGTAATTTTACCAATAATTTTCCTGATCCATCATCGGTAAAAGAAATATCTTGAACCTTACCTACACTAAAGCCATTAATGGTTACAGGCGTAGAAGGCGCAAGTCCTTCAACATTATCATAAACAGTATAATAGGTTCTTGAAGAATCTAAAAGATTTTCACCTTTTAAGTAATTGAATAAATAAATAAACAGAACAATTCCTGATATGACCAGTATAGCTGTTTTAACTTCTCTTGATATTTTCAATGTTCAGTGTGTTTGGTTACACAAAATTAATGATAAATATATAAAGAATGTTTCTAATTAGAGGTACTTTTAATAGCTTCTGAAACATCTATTTTGTTTCCGTCTCTATAAGCTACTATAAAGCAGGTAGTATAGCCTTTAGCTTTAGCTTCATTTTGAAGTCTTTGTACTTCATTATAATCTGAAGTATAACCATAATAATATTTATACAAGCCATCTTCCTTTTTTCTAGAGATATTATCTAGTCCCTTAAAGTTGTAAGGTTTAGGCTCTAGTTGTCTAGAACTTGCTGCTATTTGAACTTTAAACACAATATTTGGGAAGACTTCTTTAGTCTCTGGTATGGTTTCGTTTTCTATAGGTGGTTGTTTATCTGGTAATTTATCAGAAAAAATACTTTCACCTACATTTAATGATAATTCATCTTTATAACTTAAAATAGCATCTCTAATACCTATAGCCATTGATGTTTGACCACTAGAGGAATTTAAAAACTTTCCTTCAGGTTTATAGGTTAAAAAACCAACTTCAATTAACACACTTGGCATATAGGTGTTGTGTAACACCCAAAGGCTAGCTTGCTTTACGCCTCTACTTTTTCGTGACAATTTCCCAGAAAAATTATCTTCAATAAGTCTTGCTAGTTTAATACTATTTTCAGTATATACTTCTTGTATTACACCCAAGCCTATTGATGACTCAGGAGAATTAGGGTTAAACCCTTCATAGTGTGTTTCATAGTTAGCCTCTAAGAAAATTACTTCGTTTTCTTTTTTAGCAATTTCAAAATTTCGTTGTGTATTTGCTGCTCCTAAAACAAACGTTTCGGTGCCATTTGCACTAGAGTGATGTGCATTACAGTGAATAGACACAAACAAATCGGCATCTGCTCTATTAGCAATGGCTGCACGTTCACGAAGCTCAATAAAAACATCTGTTTTACGTGTATAAATTACTTTTATGTCTTTATGTTTTGATAACTCCTTACCTACTTCTAAAGCAATTTTTAAAGCGATATCTTTTTCTTTATAACCACTTCCTAAATTACCAGGATCATGACCACCATGACCAGCATCTAAAACCACTACAAAATGGTCTTTATCCTTTTGAAATGCGTGTGCAGGTGTTAAATAAACTATAAATAATACGATTATGGAAAATATGTACGTTCTCATATGTGTTTAAACGGCTGACTAACTTGGTTTATTTTAATTTTTAAATTTTGGTCGAATTAACTGTAATCACAAAAAAATATATGTAATTTTGGCAATTCAAAAACCGAGCCATACTTTTACAAAAATACATTTAAAAGCATTGCGTACAAACATCTTTCAAATACTTTTTACCCTAAGTTTTACAGTGTTTATTAACACTTTGGGCTTTTCTCAAGATTTACCAAAATCTACCGAACCCATTACTCCAAAAACTGAAAGAGATACTTTGTCGCTAGTATCGGACTCTTTATTTAGTCAACCTTTAAATTTAAAAGAAAACGACTCCATTACTTCTGATAGTATTCCTAAGAAAAAGGAGTTTTTATCCGGTAAGGTTAACTATAAAGCAAAGGATTACGTATCTATAAATCAAAAGGAAAACAAAATATATCTCTATAATCAAGCTGAAGTGTATTATGAAGATATGGAAATAAAAGCTGGAGTTATTGTAATTGACTACAACAAAAATCTGGTGTATGCAGGTCGATTAAAAGACTCAACAGGATATAGTCAAGCTCCTGTGTTTAAACAAGGACAAAATGTTGTAGAACCTGATTCTATTATCTTTAATACCGATTCTAAAAAAGCATTAATATTTAATTCGAAGACTGAGCAAAGCGGAGGGACTATTATTGCTGACTTAACTAAAAAGGAAAACGACTCAGTATATTTTATACGACGCGGTAAGTTTACCACTTCAGAAAATCTTGACGATCCTGAATATTACTTTTTAATGCGTAAAGCTAAAATTGTACCTGGTAAAAAAGTGGTAACAGGTCTTACCAACATGTTTATTTATGATGTGCCACTACCTATTGGTTTGCCTTTTGCTTACTTCCCAATGACTAAAAAACAAACGTCTGGTGTTATTTTTCCTTCGTTTGGAGAACAGAATGACAGAGGGTATTTTGTACAAAATGGTGGTTACTATTTTGCTATTAATGATTATGTTGATTTAGCTGTTTTAGGAGATTATTACACTAATGGTAGTTACGGAATGCGAATAGAATCTAACTATGCGTTGCGCTACAAGTTTAGAGGTAACTTGAGTTTTAGGTATGAAAACCTAATTAGTAGCGAACGAGGATTCCCTGATTATTCAAAAACTTCGGTTTACAACATAAGATGGTCACACTCACAAGATGGAAAATCTAACCCAAGTTCGCGTTTTTCGGCTTCTGTAAACTTAGGTAGTAGTAGATATTATCAGCAGTCTATTAATCAGTTAAACTCGTCTAACTTTTTAAATAACACATTATCATCCTCTATTTCATATTCGAAATCTTTTCAAGGCGAGCCACAAGTAAATTTGAATATGACTGCGACACACTCGCAAAACACCAACACTCAGCAAATCAACATGACATTACCTACATTTCAAGGTAGTGTGAGTAGAATTTATCCTTTTGAACCTAAAGTTGGAACTAAAAAAGGAATTATAGATAACATCAACTTTCAGTATAATGTAAGAGCTGAAAACAGAATTCAAACTACCGATTCGTTGTTCTTTAAAAAAGAAATGTTTGATGATGCCAAAATGGGTGTACAACACAGTATTCCATTAACCACAAACTTCAAAGTATTTAAATACTTTAGTATGAGTGCCAGTACAAATTTTGAAGAAAACTGGACCTTTAATACTGTTAGAAAATACTACGATGCAGCTCTTGAAGAAGAAGTAACTATTCAAAAAAACACCTTTGATAGTTTTAGAACTTATAATTTTAGCACAAGTATTGGTACAACTATTTATGGTATGTACGATTTTACCAAAGAAGGAAAGGATACAAAAATTCAGGCGATACGACATGTTATGCGACCATCAATAAGTTATAGTATTAATCCTGCTTTTGATCAGTATTATGATACTTATGAAATTGTTGCTGCAGATGGAACCACATCTAGTGAAGTAGAATACAGCAGATTTGAAGAATCTATTTTTGGATCTCCTAATAAGAACTACGCAAGCTCAATGGGAATATCTCTTTCCAACAACCTTGAAGCTAAAGTAAGAGATAAAGATTCAACAAAAACCGAACCTAAAAAGATAGTATTACTTAACAACCTTAACTTTTCTACGTCTTATAATTTTGCAGCAGACTCTATGAAATTGAGTCCTATACGTATGTCTGGTGGTACTCAAATATTTGATAATAAAATGAGTATTAACTTTGGTGCAACGTTTGATCCTTATGCGTTAAACAATAACAATCAAAGAATAGATAAACTCAACATCAATAATGGCGGAAGCTTGTTTAGGTTAACTTCAGCTAGTGTAAACATGAGTTATAGCCTTTCAAACAAGAGTTTTTCAGGAAAAGGTGATGACGATAATTCAAACGATAGAGCTATACAAGAGTCTCTAAGAAGTGGTGGTCGTGCCGATGACCTTTTTGGAAAACCAGAAGATTTTGCAGATCAACGTTTAACTGATGATGATAGAGATGACAGAGAAGAAAAACCAAGCGAATTATACAACTATGTCATCCCTTGGAACTTGCGTTTAGCCTACGCTGTAAATTACTCCAACTCTGCTAGACAAAACGAAATATCATCACACTCGTTAATGTTTTCTGGTGATGTAGAAATTTCTCCTAGATGGACCGTTGGTGCATCGTCTGGTTATGATTTTAAAAACAACGGATTTACTTATACGCAATTACGATTTGAAAGAGATTTATTGAGTTGGCGAATGAACTTTAGCTGGATTCCTTTTAGTACCAGAAGCTCATGGAATTTCTTTATAGGAATAAAATCTAGCTTACTTAAAGACCTTAAATACGATAAGCGTAAGCAACGTGACCAACAATTATAATAACTACGTTATGAAAACAATAATCAACACCACCAAAGCTCCTGCTCCTATTGGACCATACAACCAAGCTACAATTGTAGGAAACACTTTATATACTTCAGGGCAAATTGCATTGCATCCTGAAACTATGGAGTTGGTTTTAGATGATATACAAACCGAAACCAAGCAAGTAATGGAAAACATGAAAGCGGTTTTGGAAGCTGCTGATATGACGTTTGAAAATGTAGTGAAAACCTCAATATTCATTAGCGATATGAATAACTTTTCAAAGATAAATGAGGTATACGGAACTTATTTTAATCCAGACACTGCTCCTGCAAGAGAAACTGTAGAAGTTGCTAATTTACCTAAGTTTGTAAATGTGGAAATTAGTATGATTGCAGTGAAATAACACGAGGACTTTCCGGAAGGAAATCAACCGCAATGAGCTATAAACGTTGTTGTGAAACGTTTTTAATCATAAAAAGATATAAATACATTTATTTTGATATTCCAATTCGATTCTTCTTTAATAAATCTCATATCTGGATTATAGGTCTTAGGTTTATCCGTAATTTGATTTTTAGAAATTACTCCATCTATTAACGAAAGAGAAAAGAACTTGAAATTTATATCAATTGTATTTTCGTTGATTATCTTATGATAAGTTTCAATCATATAAATTTTTTCTTTTTTAGCGATTTTGTTTAGCTCATTCTTGGAAAGAAACTTAAATCTATTTGAAACATTCAATTTAGACAATCTTTTTCCTAAGCCATTTAATTCAATATAAGTCCAGCCATCTGATAAAATTAAATCAAAACGATTATTAAGAGCTTTAACATAAATACTATCAATTAATTTTTGCTCAAATTGAAATTCTTGACCAAATCCTTGGTATAACGAGAATAAAAATATTAAAATTTTTAAAGTAGATTTCATGATAATAAAATTTTCACAAAAGAAGGCAATTAAAAATTCTACTTATAATATCATTTAGTAAATGCGTCTTTTAACTTAGGGAAATGAAGCTTAAAATGTTTTACAACGGTTTCGGCTATGAGTAGTTACATGGGTTAGCACTTAACTTTTCAAGTACGCACCAAACTGAAAATCCGATTAGGAATTCAACCGCAATGAGCTATACACGTTGTTGTAACCAGTTTTTATTCACTTTCCTTGTCATGCAGTTTATTATATGCTTTTTGAGTATAGAATTTTTCCTTTAGAAACTTTCCATTTTCTACATCATACACCATTTTTTCCTTTTTAAATTTTATACCCCAAAATTTCAAATAGTCATCTTTCTTGAATTCTGTGATAATTTCATCGTATTCCAATTTCACTCGATAATTACATAAGTTGTTTGAATCTGGATTATTATAAATAGGTGTATGTATTTCTTTTATTTTTTTAAGCTTTTTCTTTTTGTTTAATGCTAAATAAATTAAAAGCTCAACAAATTCGTCAAATGCTTCTTCTACACCGTTTTGATAAACTTCGTATAAGAAAATTGTACAGTCTTTGAATTTTATTTTTATTTGTTCAACAGATGGATGAACTTCTTGGTTTTTTTGAAATAATTTTTTGACTGATTCATAAAACCTCTTAATGTTATAGCCAACATAAAGCTTTACTCCATCTTCGACGTAACTTTTAGCAAGTTCTAAAAGAGTTAAATCCTCACTTATTTCAATTATTAAATCATAAAGTCCTCCACCAAGTGCATCAGTTCTTTTTTTGGTTACTTCCAGATAATAATCTCTGTCGATTTCGCCAATGAAATCTTCAATTCCATTAAAGTCTTTTCCGTCTGGATAAGTCCAATATTTAATTTCAACATTTTTATATGGTGATTTCATTTAAGTCAAAGTTATAATTTGTTGTGAGCAGTTTTTTATTCAAAATCCGAAATTATTTTAACTACATTTATAACGTTAATAGTGCTTATCAGACATAGTTCAGCGAATCTCTTATCAGCGTCTAATTTGTGAGTCGTCTTATTCATTACATCAATTGAATCTGAAACAAGGTTAATGCTTGACTCAGCTATTTTCCTCAATTCCTTATTTGATTTTCCAGATAGTTCGCAAGAAACAAAAGTGTTCAATTGATTTTTAAATTTTCCTTTATGAACTTCTATTTTTGGGTCTTTGGGAATGTGTTTTTCTTTGTTAAATACCTCACGAGCTAACTTGTCCATTATACTTCGAGAAGTGTTTCCAATATTCTGATAGTCAATTGAGTCTATGCTCTTTTTTAGCGAGTCAATTAACTTTTTCTGAAGTTCATTAATTTCCTCCCATTCTGTTTTTACAAGTACAACATCAATTTGATTTACTTCAAGTTTAGACATGTCCAAAACCCAGTCAATAGAGTCGATTAAATAATCTGTTGATTTATTTATTCGGTCTTTAACTTCCTTTTGAAACATAAATTTCAAATCAAAATATTTATAGTAAATATCTGGCAAAGTATATATTTTTAAGTCATAAGCATTTGGAAATTGTTTATGATTCCGATGTTCTTTGAAAACAAATCTTGAGTTGTCGATAATTTCAATAGTTAGAGTTTCTTCTTTTGCTCTTGAAATCTCTTTAAGAATGTGTTTAATTTTAGTATTGGTAGATTTTCCTATCATCAATTCAAATTGCGTTCAATAATTAGATATGAATTGTTTTAATAATTTATATCGACAGTTAAACGAAGTTAGTTTTTTTATTTTTAAAACTCAACCTCAAAACTCCATTACATAAAACATAATATCAATAGCTGCTAATAAATTACTCATAACTCTTTATTTCTTCTTCTAATTCTTTTTTACGCTTTAGTAGTTTCCGCATTCTTGTCCTGTCTTGAACTTTCCATATAATGTAACTAATAAAACAAATTGAAGCAAATACAATTACAAAAAAGACTACTAAATCATAATACGACACATTTAATTCTGCATAAAGCGGTTTGTCTTTTCCATAATTTGGAGCTACAAAAGAGGCTAAAGTTCCAAAAACAATAAATCTGTTTAAATTTCTTTTAAAAAAATCAGCATCTCGCTTTATGCTATCAATCTTATTTTCGGTTGCCAAAAGTGCTTTTTCCTTATAATATTTAGTCATATTAAAAGCTAATCTATTTGTCGATTACAATATTTAACAATGACTAATATACATTTTATCAATCTAACTAATTGTATAAATTGTTAATAAGTCAACCAAAAACATCCACTTGAGTTTTGTATTTTTGATAGTAACCCAATTATATCCATTATGCGCATTGAATATGAAATAAAACTAGGTTTTAAAGATGTTATGATTCGACCAAAACGTTCTACACTAAAGAGTCGTTCACAGGTTAATTTAGAAAGAGAATTTACCTTTTTAAACAGTAAAGTCAACTGGAAAGGCATACCTATCATGGCTGCCAATATGGATACCGTTGGTACTTTTGATATGGCTTTGGCCTTGTCAAAACATAAATTGTTTACTGCAATACACAAGCACTACTCTATTACCGATTGGAATGTATTTTCATCCAACGCACCTGAAGGTATTGAAGATTACTTAGCGATTAGCACAGGAACAGGACAACAAGATTCTGAAAAACTAGCTTCAATTTTAAATTTTAATCCGCAATATAAATTCATTTGCATTGATGTAGCTAATGGTTATTCTGAACATTTTGTTGAGTTTGTAAAACGAACCAGAGACCAATATCCTGATAAAGTAATTATTGCTGGTAATGTGGTTACAGGTGAAATGGTTGAAGAACTGTTGCTCTCTGGAGCTGATGTTGTAAAAGTTGGTATTGGACCAGGAAGCGTTTGTACCACAAGAGTAAAAACAGGTGTTGGTTATCCACAGTTATCTGCAATTATTGAATGTGCTGATGCTGCTCATGGTTTAGGCGGACAAATTATTAGTGATGGTGGTTGTACCATTCCTGGTGATATTGCTAAAGCTTTTGGTGCTGCTGCCGATTTTGTGATGCTTGGAGGTATGCTTGCTGGACATAATGAAAGTGGTGGCGAACTCATAGAGCGCAATGGTAAACCTTATAAACAGTTTTACGGAATGAGTTCTTCTACTGCTATGGAAAAACATGTTGGTGGTGTTGCCGAATACAGAGCTAGTGAAGGTAAAACTGTTGAAGTTCCTTACAGAGGTAATGTAGAAAACACGCTACAAGATATTTTAGGAGGTTTACGAAGCACATGTACTTATGTTGGTGCTGAACGCTTAAAGGAACTTACTAAACGTACTACGTTTATTAGAGTTGCCGAACAGGAAAATCAAGTCTATAATCCTTAATTTCTATACATAAAAAAGCACTTTATTAATTTAAAGTGCTTTCATTAAAAGTTCTGCTGTTGCTGGATTGGTTGCTAATGGCACATCATGCACATCGCATAAACGCATTAACATAAGTACATCAGGTTCGTGAGGATGTTTTTCAAGAGGATCTCTAAAAAACAATACCATATTACATTGTCCTTCTGCTACTCTAGCAGCAATTTGAGCATCTCCACCTAAAGGACCAGATAGCAGTCTTGTAACTTCAAAACCTGCTTTTTTCACTTTTTTTCCAGTAGTTCCTGTAGAGATTAAATTTATTTTCTTGCTTAATAATATGTCTTTATGCTGATTTAAAAACTGAACCATTTCAGCTTTCTTACCATCATGAGCAATTATTGCTATTTCCATTGTATTACTAAATTATGAAGCATTTGTGTGGAAGTTAACCAAACCTTCAATTGGTCTTCTTTCAAAGTTTCCTACTTTAAAGTTTAACTCTTCAGCAACTTCTTTAATTTCATCTTGACAGAAAAATGCTATTGAACCCGCAAAATGTACAGGTGCAGTTTTCAATTCTTCTTTAAACTGAAGAATCATGTTTTTTGCAAATCTCCTAACACCTTTTTTTATTAATTCTTTTATGTATTCAGAATCTTTATTAAGAATCATAAACTCAGCAAAATTAGCTAAGTACGCGTTAGGGTTTGGTTGCTTATATAAATTGTATTTGATATAATCGGCTTCTAAATTATACTTATCTTGAAAAGCCACTTTTATTTGCTCTGGCATATGATTATAATAATAATCTCGTATTAATTCTTTACCATAATAATTACCAGAAGCATCATCCATTAAGGTGTAACCTAATGATTTAACACGTTGATGTAATTCTTTACCATCGTAATAACTACAATTAGAACCTGTACCCATAATGCAAACAACGGCAGCTTCATCTGGAGTATTAATAGTAGCTCTTACAGCAGCCATGGTATCTTCTTTTACCTCTACATTTGCTTTTAAAAACAAAGAGCGTAACACTTGGGTAAGTAGTAATCTAGGGTTTTCTGTACCACAACCAGCTCCATAAAAATAAATGTCTGTTACTTGATCTTTAACAGTCATTAATTCTTCGCTAGCTTTAATAATCTTAAAAAGCTTTTTTTCTTTTAATATTGCTGGGTTGAGCCCTTTGGTTCTTATCTTTTCGAGTAATTGGTTACCATTGTTATCTACTGCTATCCAATCGCATTTGGTAGAACCACTATCAACAATTAATATCATAAATTTTATGTGAAAAAAATTCCGTAAAGCACTATAAACTCTACGGAATTAAATTATTATTATTATAACGAGTGTACTTTTTGAGCTAAGTCAACAAGTTTGTTGGAATACCCAAATTCGTTATCATACCATGATACAACTTTAAAGAATTTTGAATTTAATTCAATAGCTGCATCAGCATCAAATATACTTGTACGAGCATCACTTACAAAGTCTTGTGATACTACTAATTCATCAGTGTAACCCAACACACCTTTCATGTCTCCTTCAGACGCTTTTTTGAAAACAGCTTTAATTTCTTCTAAAGAGGTTTCTTTTTGAGTACGAACAGTTAAGTCTACTACTGAAACATCTGCAGTAGGTACTCTAAATGCCATACCTGTAAGTTTACCGTTTAGTTTAGGAATTACTTTACCAACAGCTTTAGCTGCTCCAGTAGATGCAGGAATAATGTTTAATAAAGCACTTCTTCCACCTCTATAATCTTTACGTGAAGGTCCATCAACAGTTAATTGAGTTGCTGTTGTTGCATGAACAGTTGTCATTAAAGCTTCTTCAATACCAAAGTTATCGTCTAATACTTTAGCTAAAGGTGCTAAACAGTTTGTAGTACAAGATGCATTTGAAACAATCTTGTGGTCAGCAGTTAATTCGTTATCATTAACTCCCATTACAAACATTGGAGCGTCCTTACTTGGTGCAGAAATTACTACTTTTTTAGCTCCAGCTTCAATGTGATAGTTAGCTGTTTCTAAAGTTGTGAAAATACCTGTACACTCAGCAACGATATCTACTCCAGCTTCGTCCCATTTTAAGTTTTTAGGGTCTCTTTCAGCAGTAATTCTTACTGTTTTTCCATCTACAACTAAGTTTCCATCTTTAACTTCAATTGTACCATCAAATCTACCATGAACAGAGTCATACTCCAATAAGTACGCTAAGTGTTCTACGTCTAGTAAATCGTTGATTGCTACAACATCTACATCTGGTCTGTTAATAGTTGCTCTAAAAACTATTCTTCCTATTCTTCCGAATCCGTTGATTCCTAATTTTAAATTTGACATATTCTTATTTTAAGGTTTAAGTGGTCATGATATCTGACACACGTAGTAATTCTAAATTAATTTTTGATTGTCCTTTTATAGCTTGGTCTAATGGTGTAAGTGCCATTTTATCATTGAGTAAACCAACCATGTAGTTTGATTTTCCTTCTAAAAGGCTTTCTACAGCTTTTACTCCCATTCTACTTGCTAATACTCTATCAAAGCAAGAAGGTGAACCACCTCTTTGCATATGACCTAAAACAGATACACGCACTTCATATTCGGCTAAGTTTTCATCAACGTAGTCTTTAAGCTCAAATACGTTTTTACCTATTTTATCACCTTCGGCAACGACAACGATACTCGAAGATTTTCCTGAGCGCTTACTACGACGTAAAGACTCTAGTAAACGTTCTAATCCTAAATCTTCTTCAGGTATTAAAATTTCTTCTGCTCCTGCACCAACTCCAGCGTTTAGTGCTATATGTCCAACATCTCGTCCCATTACTTCAATAAAGAATAAACGGTTGTGTGAACTTGCAGTATCTCTAATTTTATCAATGACATCTACTACAGTGTTTAAAGCAGTGTCATAACCTAAAGTGTGTGAAGTACCAAAGATATCGTTATCAATAGTTCCTGGAATTCCCATTACTGGAAAATCATATTCACTACTAAAAATCATTGCTCCTGTAAACGTTCCGTCACCTCCAACAGCAACTAGCGCATCAACATTAGCTTCTTTAAGTTTTTCGTAGGCTTTTTTACGACCTTCTACAGTTCTAAATTCGTTTGACCTTGCCGATTTTAATATGGTACCTCCTTTGTTAATAATGCCTTTTACACTACGAGCATCCATTTCTTTAAAATCGCCTTCAATCATACCTTGATATCCTCTATAAATTCCTACACAATTTATATTATGATATGCACAAGTTCTAACTACAGATCGAATTGCTGCATTCATTCCTGGAGAGTCTCCACCTGATGTTAAAACAGCAATTTTTTTTATGTTTTTATTCATTAAATTCGACATTATAAAAAGTAAACTTAACAAAGATATAGCAATAAAAATAAGGTTTCTGCAAATTTTTATCGGTATGTTAAAATTCAAACGATTTCGTTAACAAAAAAATTAAAAATGTGAAAAAGTGAGTTGAAAAATCAGTCGTTATTTTGCGAATCTGACTTCAAATTGATGTAATCTGGGAAGTTGTCGTCTTTCTTTTTTGGGCCATTATCAGATGTCTTTTTTACATTCTTTTTCTTTTTATTCTTTCCAGAAAAAATAATGTTGATTAACTCTTTAAATGTATCAAATTCGACATTGTATGATAAACCTGCTCCTTGTGTGTATCCAATTTCTTCTCCAAAGTTTCTAATGCTGTTTTCTCTATTAAAAAACGTTGCCGAAAGCGTACCATCATCATTTAATAGTACTTCTATCTCAGCATCACCAGCAATTACTGTTTGGTTAACACCACCTATTGGCACACCAACCTTACCATTAAAGAATACTTTATCATTAATTTTAGTACTTAATGTAAAGCCTAATCTATCATCAGTTTGATAATCTGGAGTTTGCTCTCCAGGTTGAAGATTGACACCTATTTGTAATTTGCCATCTTCATCTTCAAACAAGCTATTAAATAAACTGTTTACTCTATCTGCAATGGTACCATAGGCTTGTTGACCCAAACTGATTTCACTAGCAAATGCACCAAAAGACAATAAGTTTAAGGCTTGAAACTCTCTACTTTCTCTTGTTTCTAATCGATATTCTAACTCTGATTTAATTGTAGAGTCTACATTAGGGAAACTAAATGCAAAATTAGGTTCAGGTTGTTCCAATTGTCCTGTTAGGCTTATTTCGACATTTACATCAATACTTCTGTTAATTGGATTATCTAATAATACTGAAGGATTAGCAGATGTACTATAAATTGCTTTTAGGTCTATTTGTGCTTTCATTGGGTCGCCTTCCCAACGAATACTTCCGTTTGGTTCAACAACAAGTTCTTTTTGTATTAAACCACCATAAGCAAAATTGTAAACACCTTTGTTTACCACAAAGTCTCCCCACATATTAAATTTACCATTGGTGTTAATTTCAAAAAGTAAGTTTCCGTTTCCTGAACCTTGAATAGTACTACCAGAATTACGGTCTATAACAATTTCAATATCAGCATCAGGAGTTACAAAAAGGTCAAAATTAAGTTCCAGTCCTTTTATTTCGGTTTCAACATACTCCTCTCCTTTTCTGCGTGCTTCCTTTTCTTCAGGACTTAAAAAGTGAATGTATGAGTTGTCTCCATAAGTTTCTAAGTCGTTAAGTGGTACTTTAAAGACGGTTCCTTTTTCGGTACTTCCATCAAAGTCAATTACCAACTGGTCTGTTGGTCCAGAAATGCTTGCAACACCTCTTGCAAATGCTGTTCCATAGTAAAGTGCTTCTTCGTCATCATCAGTATTTAAAACCAAGAAACGATTGGTTTCTAAATCTAACCCTAGAGTCCAATCAGAAAAACTATTATGACCAATAAATCCATTAAGTGTTGCTTTAGAGAAATATTCAGAATCAGTTAAAACCACATCATTGAATATAAATTTTTGCTCTTTGAGCTCTACTTCTGAATCAAAATCAAAACTGTAATCTACATTTAAATAAGGAATACTCAATCCTGCATTATCTAATAATAAACGTCCATTTATATCTGGATTTTTGAGATTACCAGTTACAGTTGCTCGTCCTGTAGCTAAACCACGAATATTAGTAATAACACCTTCTCCAAAAGGATCTAGCGGATTAAGTAAAAACTCATCAAAACTTAAGTTTAAATCTATATATGATGAGTCGCCAACATCAATATTACCATTAGCCACAAAGGATTTTACATTATCATTAATAAGTTTAACATCAACCTTATAATTGGTTAGAGATTGATTTCCTGTAATGTTAGCACTTAAAGACCCTAAATCATAATCATTTGCCTTAAGGTTAGTGATATCGAGGTTTGATGTTGGTAAGTACACACCATCTTCTTGTAGAATATTTACCTTTCCATTTACTAAACCTTCAAGGTTTAAACTATCAATTCTTGGTGTTATTTTTAAAAGGTCAACATCAGTAAATCCTAGATTAATATTTTTATATGTTGAGTCTCTAACCACACCTGACAACTCAATTTGCTCATTGTAATTATTCATTACAAGCTTTTCAATATCAAACTCTTTAAAGTCTCTATCAAAAACTATTTTATGCAGGTTGTCTTTTTCGTCATTAATATTCCAAGTGTTGCCTTTAAAAACGACATCTGATTTTCTAAATCCTATAACCGATTTGTTATTCTCATCAACAGTGTAATACATATTAAGGTCAAACTCATCTGTATTGTCCTTACCTCCTTTAAATTCAGATTTTACAAAAAGCGTATCGCGTTGTGTAACGTTAATTAAACTGAATTTAGACACATTATAATACTTTGTGTTGAGCGAATCGATTTCTACATAAGTATTAAATAAAGGGTTACTGTTATCGATACTCAACGAAATGTCGTTAGCAAAATAATCAAACAAACGTATTTGAGGCGACTTGAATGTTAGCTTAAAGCCTTTTTCATCACTCTCTACTCTACCTTTTACAAAAGTGTTTTTACCAAGTTCTAAATCGTGATAAAACGCTTCAACGACTTTATTGTAGATTTTAAAATTAAAGTCTATGTACTGGTTGCCTTCAATTTTATTAGGAACGTAGTTGGTATAAATACTTCCCACTGAATTTTCAACTAGCTTACCAATATCCTTAAACTTGAAATCTCCACTGATAGTACCTTCAATAATATCAGGAGAATTTATAGCTATTGTTCGTTTTTTATTTTGAAATGTAGATGAGATGTCAAAATCTTCAAAATAGTATTCGTCATTTTGATTGATGTAGGTGGTGTTTTTAAAATTTAAACTACCATAAGCATCATCAATCCCTGAACCTTTCATTGACATTTCAACATTTCCTTTAAATACTGAAATACTGTCGGACTTAATAAAGTTTAATGCATTGAGGTTTGCATATTCAACATTAGCCTTAAAATCTAAAGCTTTAATCTCATTTGATAAATCGGCTAAACCATCAAACGTGAATTTGAAATTTTTGTCGGTTGACTTTAAAAGACCATTATAAATATTATTACCCAACTCTCCTGAAACGGTTATGTGTTGGTAATTGTAGTCGTTAAAATCCAATTCGTAAATCTGACCTTCAATGTTGGTATATAAGTTTTTTAATGTAAATCCTTTTCCGTCCACATCAAGGTTAAATGAGGTGGTTTTTATTTCAGGATTATCTAGCAATTTTCCTAAATCAAAATCATTAAACACCACATTACCTTTATAACTGGCGTTGTCAATATCATTAACACGAGTCATTTCTAGATTGGAACTTATTTCACCCAAATCTGTATAAATATCTAAATCGGCATCAATAGTTGTAGATGTTATATAAGATGTACCATTTATGTTAAAATCTCCAAGCTTAGAAAATATTGAAGGAATAGACTCACCTAGTATATTTGGTAATAAAGCTCTTAAATCGTAGTAATTTGATGAAAGGTTGTCAAACTTTCCGTCCATTGAAAAGTTATCATCTTCGCTATTAAACAAGTTTTTAAAATTGATGTTTCCGTAAATTCTGGTACGCGAACTTGTATTAAGCTTTAGCTCTTCAGCATAAAGATTGTTAAGTGTTCCTGACAAATCAACAGTAAAATTCGCCTTTTGAGAAACACCAAACTCGTTATAAAATGTATTAAGGTCGTTTAAGAAAATATCAGAATCTTCAAAATTTGCAGTAACATTAACCTTATCGGTAAACTCCTTAAAATCTTCACGTTTATAATCAAATCGCACATTTCCTTTAAGGTTTGAGTTTTCAGTTTTTATACTCAAATCGCTAAACGACATATGGTCTAATGTGTACTCAAAATTTGTAACCATATTTTGAATTGACAATCCTCTACTATCTCTAAACGACAAAGTATTGATTCGAGCACTTACATCACTTGCATCAATTAAAAAGTCAGTTGCATTAATGTTAAGGTTATCAAATTCAAGTATTTTTTGGTTTTCCTTGTTTTCATCTAGCATTCTAAACGTACTATTATAAATAGACACGTCACTAGATGAAAGTAAAAATCCACTTTTTTCATTACTAGGATTTTCTTCATCAAACCTTGCAACAAACACATCTAAATTAGTTTGGTCTTCACCTTTGTAAGTTTTTATATTAAAGGTAAGGTCAATAATATCAATATCTCCAAAGGCAAGTTTACCATTGTAAAGATTTCTAAAATTAATGATTGATGTATTTAATTCGGCAATATTAATGAGCGTATCTTTTTTGTAGTCTTCAACATAAATATGCTTTAACTCTACATCTCCATTAAACTGCAATCCTACTTTTTCAATATTGATATTTGTACCAAATTCTTCATTAACCAGTTTTGTTGCATGTTTCCCTAAACGCGTTTGTACAGCAGGAATAGAAAGTATCAACACCAAAATGATGAACAATAGCAAAAGAATTGCCAAGAGCTTAGATACTATTTTTAAAAATTTTTTGATACGTTTTAAAGTTATAACTTTGAAGCCAAAATTAACAATTATTGTGCCTAATTTATATTAATGGCTTCACAAAATATTTACATACTAGCAATTGAGTCATCTTGTGATGATACAGCAGCTTCGGTTATGCTTAACGGAAGGATTTTAAGCAATGTTGTTGCAAACCAAAAAATTCATGAAGAATATGGAGGTGTTGTACCAGAATTAGCCTCGAGAGCACATCAACAAAATATAGTTCCTGTTGTACAACAAGCACTACAAAAAGCAGGTGTTGAAAAATCTCAGCTTAATGCTATTGCTTTTACTCGTGGTCCTGGTTTAATGGGTTCGTTACTTGTAGGAACCTCTTTTGCAAAGTCATTGGCTTATGGTTTAAACATCCCTTTAATTGATGTTAACCACATGCAAGCGCATATTTTAGCTCATTTTATTGATGAAGAAGATTTTAATAAGCCTGAATTTCCGTTTTTAGCAATGACCATTTCTGGTGGACACACACAAATTGTAAAAGTGTCTAACTACTTTGACATGGAAGTTATTGGAGAAACTATTGATGATGCTGTTGGTGAAGCTTATGATAAAAGCGGAAAAATATTAGGCTTAGGTTATCCTGCTGGTCCTGAAATTGATAAAAGAGCACAACAAGGAAACCCAAAAGCGTTTAAGTTTACCAAACCTAAAGTTGACGGATTAAACTTTAGTTTTTCTGGACTTAAAACTGCAATTCTTTATTTTATTCAAAAAGAAACAAAAGCAAACCCAAATTTTATTGAAGAAAATCTCAATGATATTTGTGCGTCTATACAATATACTATTATTGGTATTTTAATTGATAAACTGAAATTAGCCAGTAAAGAAACTGGTATCAAACACATTGCTATTGGTGGTGGTGTGTCTGCAAATTCTGGCATACGAAAAGCACTAAAAGATGGTGAGAAAAAATTTGGTTGGACCACTTATATTCCAAAATTTGAATACACCACAGATAATGCTGCAATGATTGCTATTGTTGGATATTTAAAGTTTTTAGAGGGTGAATTTTCACAAAACAATGTTGTTGCCTCTGCTCGATTGAAACTATAAATCATGCAAGCTACTTTCAGGATTTTTGAACTTTTTGGTTTTGATTAGTTTAAAATAAAAAGTGGCTCAAAATCAAGTTATAAACAATCAATTCTTAAAAACTTAAAACCTAAGACCTTTTATGTTTCAACAATAGGTTTAATTTTGAACTGAAACCATAACAATCCTACATTATGACAAAAAACTTACTGTGTATTGCATTTGGCTTTTTTACAATGATTGCTGTTGGGCAAAATAGCATCGAAAAGAAATTAGATTCTATTGAAGATGAAACGCTTGCTACTAAATTTATTGAAAGCAATAAAGCGCTTAAAGGAAAAATTATAACCTTCAATAAAGAAAAACATAATACTAGGTTAGCCAAAGATCTTTTTAAGCTTAAAAAAGGAGGAAAAAAAGTCTATAAAAACGAAATGGATAAAACCCATTATAAGGTTATTGAAAAACAAGAAATCCCGTATTATAGAGTGAGTTATATTTTTCTTGATGGCAATAAAAAATCAATGGAAGATATTGATGACTTGAGAGCTGATATTATCTCAAAATACAATGAAGGCTACCGTTTTAAAGACCTTGCAAAACACTACTCAATGGATGATAGTGCAAAACGTGGAGGTGATTTAGGTTGGTTTACACAAGGTGATATGTTTCCAGAATTTGAAGATCAAGTTATTAATGGAAAGCATAGTGTAAATGATATTTTTTCAGTTGATGTGCCAACTCAAAACGCTTATTACGTAGTCGTAAAAACGCATGACACTAAGCTTATTGAAGAAATTAAAGTGCTTAAAATTACCGAACCAACATACTAACAATGCAGTTATTTTATAATCCTGAATTAACTGAAGACGCTGTTCAAATTACATTTCCAAAAGATGAAAGTCGCCATATTATAAAGGTATTGCGAAAATCGGTTGGAGATGAACTGCATATTACCAACGGAAACGGTTATATATTCACTGCCAAAATACAGTTTGCAGATATAAAAAACTGTATGGCAGAAATTACATCTAAAACCCTACAGCAAAAGCATAATTACAATTTACATTTAGCGGTTGCTCCAACAAAGATGAATGATAGGTACGAGTGGTTTTTAGAAAAAGCTACCGAAATAGGAATAGACACCATCACTCCTATTATTTGCGACCATAGCGAACGTAAAGTCATAAAATCAGAGCGTTTTGAAAAGATTATTCAATCTGCCACAAAACAGTCGTTGAGTGCTTTTATGCCAAAATTAAATAACGCTATATCGTTTAAAAGCTTCATTTCTCAAGAGTTTAACGGACAACAATTTATTGCACATTGTGAGGAGCTTGATAAAAAATCTTTAAAAGATCTTTTAAAACCAACTCAAGACATCATTATACTTATTGGGCCAGAAGGTGATTTTAGTGTTAAAGAAATTGAAATGGCACTTCAAAATAATTTTATTCCTGTAACTTTGGGAGACACAAGATTGCGTACAGAAACCGCTGCAATTGTAGCTTGCCATTCTGTAGCTTTTGTAAATCAATAATATGAAGCACCTAATTTTAATCATCGCTTTTCTATACTCTACTTTGGGTTTATCTCAGGAATTAGCTGTTTTAAAATATAAAGGTGGTGGCGATTGGTATAGTAACCCAACAGCATTACCTAATCTTATTAACTTTTGTAATAACAACATTAATACTAGAATAAATCCAAATCCACAAACTGTTGAAGTCGGTAGCATTGATATTTTTCAATATCCATTACTGCACATGACAGGACATGGAAATGTGTTTTTTAGTGATGAAGATGCCGAAAACCTTAGAAACTATCTTATTTCAGGAGGTTTTTTACATATTGATGATAACTACGGAATGCGACCTTATGTTACTGAAGAACTTAAAAAGGTATTTCCTAACGCACAATTGATTGAATTGCCAAAATCACACGATATATTCAATATTGCTTATAAATTTCCTGACGGTTTACCAAAAATTCATGAACACGATGGTAAACGTCCACAAGCTTTTGGTATTTTTTATGAAAGCAGATTGGTTTTACTATTTACTTTTGAAAGCGATTTAGGCGATGGTTGGGAAGACCCAGAAGTTCATAACGACCCACCAGAGGTAAGAGAAAAATCTTTAAAAATGGGGGCAAACATTGTAAAGTATGCTTTTGAGAATTAAAAGGATTATTTTATGAAAAACCTTTTTCACATTATAATGCTTTCACTCCTTTATCTTTCCTGTCATCAAGACAAGAACATAAATGATATAAATAAATATATTATTAATGTTGAAAATTCTGAAGAATATCAAGAAATAGAACAAAATTATTCATCTGACCATATTGATGGAGATTCTAATGGAGGTGATTTTAATATTTTAACCTTAATAGACGATAAAGAGAATATTATAAGAATGAAAGTTAATATAATGCTGTATGATAAATCTTCATATAAATATCTTTTTTATTATTACAATAATAATTTGGTTTACTCCAAAATATTCAAACTTACTCCTAATGTTTCTTCCAACAACCTTGACACTATTGTTAATAGCACTTATTTTTGGAAGGATTCAGAGTTAATACATCAAGTGAATATGACAAATGAGTGGGAAGAGCATTTAATAATTAAGGATTTACAAGAGTCTTATTATGAGATAGCTTTTGGGTTAGAATAATTTTATGCTTCTATTTTTATATGCTACAACATAAATTAAAATAAACTACTTGCAACTCAATCATTACAATACCAATTTTAAGCCACAACAATTCCCGATAACAATTGTTTGCGATAACATTAACAACGCACCAAATATTGGCAGCTTGTTTAGAACAGCTGATGCTTTTGGAATAGAAAATATTGTGTTTTGCGGAGAAGGCATTACCATTGGCAGAAAAGTCACTAAAACTTCACGCTCAACCGAAAAGTTTGTAAACTACGAGTTTGCAAAAAACACGCTTGAGGTAATAACTTCTCTAAAAGCCAAAGGCTATCAAATAATTGCTTTAGAGATTACATCTAGCAGTAAACCAATACATAATCATCAATTTGTGCAAAATCAACCTATCGCTCTAATCATTGGAGATGAAAATTTTGGTGTTTCAGAGTCACTTTTAAAACAGTGTGACCACGTATTGCATATTAATATGTTTGGACAAAACAGCAGTATGAATGTGGTACAAGCCACAACAATTGCTTTATATGAAATCACCAAGCAATTAATGTAGTAGATTTTATATCTTTACTTTATGAATTCAAAAACTATTTCCAACGGAATTTTACGCGCATTAGCTATTGTTTTAGGCATAGTGCTAACATTGTTTTTTTTGTATAAAATTCAAGCCGTAATAGTTTACATTGCTATTGCAGCTGTTATTTCATTAATCGGTAGACCTATAGTTTTATTTTTAAGAAAAAAATTAAAATTCAATAATACTGTAGCTGTTATTACTACAATGGCTATTTTTTTAGGACTTTTAATTGGGCTCATAGGATTGTTTATTCCTTTAATTACTAAGCAAAGTCATAATTTGTCATTATTAGATATTGATCAGCTACAAAGTAACATTCAAGATTTATACCATCAGGCACTCACCTATTTTGAAATTAATAATATTGATGTTGAAAAATCTATAAAAGAATCTAATCTTTTAAATAAGATTGATTACGCACTAATTCCTAATTTTTTAAACTCGCTAGCTAGCGGATTAGGTAGTTTTGGCATTGGACTGTTTTCGGTTTTATTCATTTCGTTTTTCTTCTTAAAGGATAGTCGTCTTTTTGAAAACGGAATTATGACCTTTATTCCAGATGATAAGGAAACCAGATGGAGCAATTCTTCAACCAAAATTAAAGACTTGCTTTCGCGTTATTTTGTTGGCCTTATATTTCAAATTTTAATTCTGTTTATAATTTATACTATTGGATTATTAATAATTGGTGTTGAAAACGCTGTAGTTATTGCTTTTTTATGTGCTTTACTTAACCTTATCCCTTATGTTGGTCCTTTGGTTGGAG
The DNA here is from genome assembly GCF_050509525.1 of Gaetbulibacter sp. PBL-D1. Classification (NCBI taxonomy): domain Bacteria; kingdom Pseudomonadati; phylum Bacteroidota; class Flavobacteriia; order Flavobacteriales; family Flavobacteriaceae; genus Gaetbulibacter; species Gaetbulibacter sp. PBL-D1. The sequence continues at coordinate 46,706 of NZ_JBNWKB010000019.1, forward strand.
CTGCTTTAATGATTACACTAACAATGACAAGTAATCTTGGTGCAAGCTTTAGCGAAGTGATTATGCCAAAAACGTTTTGGGTACTTCTAGTTTTTATTATAGGACAACTGATTGATAACTTTGGAAGTCAGCCAATAATTTTCTCAAAAAGTGTAAAATCACATCCGTTGGAAATTTTCTTGGTTATTCTAATTGCTGGAATCCTTTTTGGTGTTGTGGGTCTTATCATTGCAGTACCTGCTTACACTGCTATAAAAGTGATTTTAAAAGAGTTTCTTTCAGAAAATAAGGTCGTAAAAAAACTTACTAAAGACTTATAGTTTTACTTTGAATAAAAATATTTTAAATACTATAAATCAAGAATTTATAAATGAAAACATAAATTCTAACACTGCCGATTTATTATTAAAAAAGAATCATCATTCTGATGTTGACATAAAACTACTAGTAGAGCAAATAGAAGCAAAACAACGCTGTAAAACAAAGCTCCCAACATGGTTTAATACCGAAAAAATATACTATCCAAACAAGCTAAATATTGAGCAAACTTCTTCAGAAGTAACTGCTAAATATAAATCGAGTTTAATAACTGGTGATTCTATCATAGACCTTACAGGAGGTTTTGGAATTGACTGTTATTATTTTTCAAAAAAATTCAAAGAAGTTACTCACTGCGAAATTAACAGTGAGCTTTCTGAAATTGTCTCGCATAACTATAAAGAACTAGGAGTTAATACTATTGAAACCATAACTAATGATGGAGTTTCTCAATTATTAAACAATAATAAACAATACGACTGGGTTTATATTGATCCGTCCAGAAGACACGACACAAAGGGTAAGGTGTTTTTTTTAAAAGATTGTCTGCCTGATGTACCAAAACATCTTAACACTATTTTCAATCATACTAATAATGTAATGATAAAAACCTCTCCATTATTAGATATATCTGTTGGAATTAGTGAACTTAATTATGTAAAAACTATACATATTATTGCTGTTAACAACGAGGTTAAAGAGCTACTTTGGATTTTAGAAAAAGGGTTTGAAGCAGAAACCACTATTAAAACAGTAAACATTAATAAAACTGCTGAAGAAACATTTGATTTTAAATTAAATGAAGAACAAGCAATAACAACCAATTTTAGCGAGCCACTAACCTATTTGTACGAGCCCAATGCAGCAGTATTAAAATCTGGTGGTTTCAAATCTGTTTCAAAACAATTAAATGTTTTAAAACTTCATCAACATACTCATTTATACACTTTACAAGAGTTAGTTGAGTTTCCAGGAAGACGTTTTAAAATTGACCGTGTATTACCATATAACAAGCAGCTCCTAAAAAAGGAGCTGCATGAAAAAGCTAATATAAGTACTCGAAACTTTCCTGAAGCGGTTCAGCAAATTCGAAAAAAATTCAAAATTAAAGATGGAGGCGACACTTATGTCTTTTTCACAACAAACCTTCATAATGAAAAAATTGTGATTATTTGTAAAAAAATATCTTAAAGTGATTCAGGTGTTGCTGTTGTTAGCAAGTTATCTGGTCCAATCTCCATATCAAATTCCATACAAGCGCTCATGTTATAAGCAACTTTTAAATCGTTTATGTTTGGATCTTCATTGGTGATTGAAAAAATAATATCTCCTTGATCAAAAGTTTTCCATGAAGAACTTTCTCCTGGAGCTAAACTATACTCGCTATCCAATAATGTTCCATCAATTGTAAGTATTTCAAAATCGACAATAACAGTTCCATTGTTTGTTATTCTAGCTGTTGGATTAGAACCACTACATGTAGTAGATTCTGTTACAGTTTGAATCTCTTCTTGAACTATCAATGATTCTGATTGTGAATTGTCTATAGATTCTATAGAACAATTAAAAAATGTAGTACATACTATTGCAAAAGCAATAGCTTTGTTGGTTAAGTTAGGTTTCATTCGATTTGGGGTTTAAATGAAAATATTTGCAGCAAATATATGTTAAAAAAGTTTTCAACCAATCAAAATATTCGATAAAGTGTTTAATTTATTCGACAAGTAACCATTTTTTAAGCATTTGATTACCATTTTTTAACATAAATAAGTAGTTTAGCGTTCTCTTTTTCAATTAATTATAAGTCATAATTAACACAAAAACTTAGATTAAACGAGTCTGATTGATGACTAAAGCTATAATCATCATTATATTCGCAAAAAAATTGACAACATGCTAAAAGCTGTATTATTTGATATGGATGGTGTAATTGTAGACACCGAACCTTTACACCATAAAGCTTACCATTCTATGTTTTCAGACTTTGGTTTAAATGTTACCACTGAACACTACGAATCTTTTACAGGACAATCCACAAAAAATGTATGTAAAGCTTTATGTACTCATTTTGGTTTAGATGAAGATCCAGTTGACTTAGAACTTACTAAACGTAAACATTTTAACAACTTATTTGACACTGACGATAGCTTACAATTGTTAGATGGCGTTTATGAGCTTATTAAGGATTATCATGACAATGAGATCACTTTGGTTTTAGCCTCTTCAGCATCTAGAAGCACTATAAACAAGGTATTTGATAAATTTGACCTTAACAAATATTTTAAAGCAAAAATTAGTGGTGCAGAACTAAAAGCTTCAAAACCACATCCTGAAATATTTTTGAGAGCTGCTGAACTTTCTGGTCATGATAAAAAAAACTGTATTGTTATTGAAGATTCGACAAACGGTATTTTAGCAGCAAATGCAGCTAATATTTTTTGTGTTGGATACGATAGTAAACATTCAAAAAATCAGGACTACTCTAAAGCTAATAAAGTGATTAGCAGTTTTAATGAGATAAACTATGAGGTTTCGAAATATTTTTTTGAATAAAAAGTTTAAAAAATAGTTGCGTTCTTTATAATGAAAAGTTACATTTGCATCCGCATTTAAGGAACGTTCTTTATATAATGCATTGGAGAGGTGCCAGAGTGGTAATGGAGCAGATTGCTAATCTGTCAACGCGTAAGTGTTGCCGGGGTTCGAATCCCCGTCTCTCCGCAATTTTCGGGGTGTAGCGTAGCCCGGTTATCGCGCCGCGTTTGGGACGCGGAGGTCGCAGGTTCGAATCCTGCCACCCCGACTTGATTCAGAATCGATTAGATTCTTGAAGGGTCGCGTAGCTCAGCTGGATAGAGCATCTGCCTTCTAAGCAGACGGTCACAGGTTCGAATCCTGTCGCGATCACAAAAAAAGCCATATCAAACGATATGGCTTTTTTTTATTCAGGATATTCTATTCTTAAATGATAAATGTTTGCGAGTTTACTTTTAAGGATTTTTTTAATAGATTGAATTTCCTTGAAAGTAATGTTAGCATTTAAAAACTGACCACTTTCCATTTGCTTACTTATAATGTTTTCGACAAACTTATCTATTTTAGTAGATGTAGGTTCTTTTAAGCTCTTTGAAGCAGCTTCAACACTATCGCACATCATAAGTATAGCTGTTTCTTTGCTGAATGGTTTTGGCCCAGGGTATCTAAAATCATCTTTTTCTAAATCTTCATTTAATTCTCTTTCTTTTAAATAAAAATAGTACACCAAGCTTGAACCATGATGTGTTCTAATAAAATCAATAACTCTATCAGGAAGATTATTTTTTTTAGCAATTTCTATTCCATCAATTACATGGTCAATGATAATTTTAGCACTTTCTTTAGGCGATAATTCGTCATGAGGGTTAATTCCTGTTGATTGATTTTCTGTAAAGTAAGTAGGATTTTTCATTTTTCCTATATCGTGATATAATGCTCCTACTCTTACCAACATTGCGTTGGCTCCTATCTCGTTTGCACACGCTTCGGCTAGATTTGCAACGTTTAAGGAGTGATGAAACGTTCCTGGTGCTTTATTTGAAAGCTCTTTCAGTAATTTTGTATTTGTATCAGATAATTCCAATAGCGATACGTCAGATACTAAACCAAACACTTTTTCATAGATATATATTAACGGTTGCACAAACAAGGTTGCTAGTCCGCATAAAATGAATAAACCAAATGTTTCTGGTTGAATATTGGTTATACTTCCTTCATGAATTACAAAAAAAGCGAAATATGCTATAATGTATATGAAGGTAATTTGACCAACAGATATGAATAGATTTGCTCTTTTATACAATTCAGAAACTGTAAGTATAGTTACAATTCCTGCAATAATTTGCAAAAACATATATTCATAACTATTAGGAACTATAAAACCTAATAATAAAACTGTTAGTACATGAGCAAATAAACCTAAACGTGCATCAAAAAATGCTTTTAAAACCAGTGGTAAAACACATAACGGAACTACATAAACATATTTAGCATTGTAATTAATTATCAATGTTGTGAGCAATACCATTAAAATAATATTGAAGAAAATAAATGTCACCTTAGTGTTATCTAAAAACACCTTCATTCTATATTTTCTTAAAAACAGTAACAGCATCAATAAGGCTAAAGCAACTAGTAAAGCATAGGCAAAAACTACCCAATTATAGTTAGACTCACTCCAAACTTGAGATTCATATTCGGACTCTAAAGATTTTAAAACATCATATTTTTTACCCTCAACAAGTTCTCCTTTTGATATTAACAGAGTTCCTTTTTCAACACTTCCCCTTGTTGGTGATATTCTATTTAGTTCTTCTTGAAGTGCATTATCAGTTATAGAACTATTTAAAGTTAAATTTGGCTTTACGATATCAAAAAACAAGGACACAAAATTTGTTGTATAACTTGCGTTATTAGAGTTTTGTAAAGCCTTTTCTAATATAGACCTAAATGCATCAGTTTTTGTGAGTTCAGAATAAAAAGTGGTAGCAACTTGTTTTTGATTATTAAGTAAAACTACTTTTTTATTAGAGTCATAATTATATTCTTCATCTAAAACACCAAATGAGTAAATTTGATTTAAAACAGACTCTCCTATTGAGTATAATGAAGTATTCGCCCTAGAAATACTGTCGGAAAAAACCTTGTCAAACTCTTCATTATAAGCTTTATAAACATCTTTTTTAGTAGTTTCATTTATATTAAAATAAACAGTACTATTACTTTCAATTGTAGCTTTTTCTTCATTTAACTCTTCTGCAGTCTTTTTAATTGCAAAATTGAAAGGCGCATATAAATTTTCTGACTGCCAAGGTTTTCCCTTATCAAAATTGTATTTAAATTTTCCACTTTTAGGAAACAAATACACTATTAAAAATGTAGTACTTAAAAATAAAAGCACCTTATAGATAAGTGCGTGATTTCTATACCATTTGTTTATCAATTCCTTCATAAAGCCTTTTTACTATGCTACCAAATGTAATAAAATTTGAAAGTAATATTAGTTTTATAATAGTGTTTTCATTCTTAACTCTACAAAAAAATGATTAATTTTACACCTATAAAAAACAAACGTATATTATAATGAGTAAAGAGGTAGTAATTGTATCTGCAGCAAGAACTCCAATAGGTAGTTTCTTAGGTAGTTTATCTACAATACCAGCTCCAAAACTAGGAGCTGTAGCAATAAAAGGCGCACTAGATAAAATAAATTTAAAACCTGAATTAGTTGATGAAGTTTTAATGGGAAATGTTGTACAGGCAGGAACTGGTCAAGCACCAGCAAGACAAGCCGCAATTTTTGCTGGAATTCCTGATTCTGTTCCATGTACTACTGTAAACAAAGTTTGTGCTTCAGGTATGAAAGCTGTTATGCAAGCTGCTCAATCTATAGCTCTAGGTGATGCCGATATTGTTGTTGCTGGTGGAATGGAGAACATGAGCTTAATACCTCACTATTTACATGCAAGAACTGGTACTAAATTTGGACCTACCTCATTAGTAGATGGTATGCAAAAAGATGGTTTAGTAGATGCATACGACCAAAATGCAATGGGAGTTTGTGCTGATGCATGTGCTACTGAATACGGTTTCTCACGTGAAGACCAAGATGCTTATGCAATTCAATCTTACACACGTTCTGCTGCTGCTTGGGAAGCAGGAAAATTTGATAATGAAGTTGTTCCTGTTGAAGTGCCTCAACGTCGTGGAGATGCAATAGTTATTAGTAAAGATGAAGAATTTACTAATGTAAAAATGGAAAAAATACCTGCATTACGTCCTGCTTTTTCAAAAGATGGAACTGTAACAGCTGCTAACGCATCAACCATTAATGATGGTGCTGGAGCAATGGTATTAATGAGTAAAGAAAAAGCTGATGCTTTAGGTTTAAAACCTTTAGCGACTATTAAGGGTTACGCTGATGCTGCACAAGAACCAAAATGGTTTACTACAGCTCCTGCAAAAGCTTTACCAAAAGCTTTAGATAAAGCTGGTATTGCTATTGACGATGTTGACTTTTTTGAATTTAATGAAGCATTTTCGGTTGTTGGTTTAGCTAACATTAAACTTCTTGGGTTGAATGATAGTAATGTAAATGTAAATGGAGGTGCTGTATCTTTAGGTCATCCATTAGGATGCTCTGGTGTTAGAATTATAATTACACTTTTAAACGTATTAGAACAAAACAATGCAAAAATTGGTGCTGCAGCTATATGTAATGGTGGTGGTGGTGCATCGGCAATTGTAGTTGAACGCAACTAAATACATTTAATGCAATACGGAATTTGTAATTTAAGCATTATCCCTCTTAGACTTGAGCCATCAGATAAAAGTGAGTTGGTCTCTCAAGTGTTGTATGGAGAATTCTTTAAAGTTTTAGAACAACGTAAGTTTTGGAGTAGAATTCGTCTAGCTCATGATAAATATGAAGGATGGATTGACAATAAACAATATGTTGAGATTGATAATGAATCTTACTCAACACTAGAAAGTCAAACCCCTATCCTTTCTTCTGATTTAGTTGAATTCGTAGAAGATGATGCTAAAAACCTTTTTACTATTCCTATAGGTTCTTGCTTAAACGGACTATCCATTCTTAATCATTCGCATGACGGAAATGTTATTGACAAAGTAATTCCTAAGGAAAATTTAATTTCAACAGCATTTACATATTTAAACTCTCCTTATTTATGGGGAGGAAAAACACCCTTTGGTATTGATTGTTCTGGATTTACCCAAATGGTTTATAAGCTAAATGGTTATAAACTATTAAGAGACGCTTCTCAACAGGCAACACAAGGTCAAGCTTTAAGCTTCATTGAAGAAAGTGAACCAGGAGATTTAGCTTTTTTTGATAATGATGAAGGCAACATTGTACACGTAGGTATTATTATGGAAAACAACTACATTATCCATGCTCATGGAAAAGTAAGAATTGACAGGTTAGACCATAGTGGTATTTATAATACTGATAGACGCATTCACACACATAAACTAAGAGTTATTAAAAAGATTATATAAAAAAAGCCGCTAATTAATTAGCGGCTTTTTTATGTTTATTACTGATGTTTAGTTTCCACTCTCAAGTTTCTCAACTAAAGCTTTCATTTCTTTAAACTTCACAGTATTATCAATTGCGCTGTAAATTTGCATTAATGTTTTAGCAGCATCAATATTTTTTGGTTTAAGCTTTAAAGTAGCCTCTAAATAAGGAACAGCTTCTTTGTAAATGCTTAAACGTGCTTCTTTAAGTTCATCATATCTTTTATTATCAGCAGCAGAACTTCCTAAAGAGTTCATCTCTTCAATAATTGATTGCTCCTCACCTAATATTGCTACAGCCATGTTATTATTAGCGTCAACATAACCTGGGTTTAATGCAAGAGCTTTAGAGTAATATTTTTTTGCAGCATCTATATCTCCAGCATCAGCAGCGATAACACCTAAATTATACTGTAACTCAGCATTATCAGGATCTTTTAAAGTTGCTTCTTCTATCAGTGTTTTAAATTCTTCCTTGTTTCCCATTTTTAACTGAACGTTTGCTGCAGTTAACAAAAGACTTAAATCATCTGGGTTTTCTTTTCTTGCATCTTTTATTGCAGTAGCAGCTTTTTCATTATCACCATTATTTACATAAATTAATGCAATGTTTTTAATGATCTCTGCAGATTTTGACTCAGTTTTTTTAACTCCAGGCTTAATATGAGAACCTGCTCTTACAGAAATATCTCTCAACGTAGCTGTGTCAAAAGTTTCTTCTTCATTGGTCTCTTTGTTAACTGCAACATATCTTGTTTCAACACCAGAATACCCTAAATCTCTTAGCTCTTCATAATACTTTAAAGATGTTTCATAATCGTTTGCAGTTACAGCTGTAGATGCAGCGTAATACAAATAAAGCGTGTCTTTTGGAGACATTTTGTATGCTTTTTCAAAACCTTTAGATGAGCTGATATAATCTTTCTTTTCTAAGGCACTGTTAGCTGCACTTAAAAATTTCGATAACATAGATTGCTTGATTTCATCTACATCGCCTGAGTATTTTGATTTTCCAGATTGTTCTTCAATGGTTTTAACCATATCAAAACTCTCAATTGCAGCATCCATATCAGCATCTGAACTATTACCATTAGCATACAATGCTTGACCTTTTATAAAGTAAAATTTAGCCTTGGTCTTATCATCTGCATTTGCTATTAAAGCTTCTGCAGAATTAATAGCCGATTTAGCATCAGCATAATTACCAGATTTAATTGCCTTTTCAGCTGCTTTTATTTCATCCTTTTGTGCATATGTAAAAGAACCTAGTAAAAGTGCTAAAGCAACTACTATTTGTTTTTTCATTTTTAGTTAATGTTTAGTGTTATTAATTGTTTTCGTCTTGTGAATTATCAAGAGTTGTGCCATCTTCAGTTTGAGCTTCTGAATTCTCAACTTCAGAGTCAATTTCTTCTTCGTTTTCATCTTTCATTACTTTGGCAACAGCAGCGATAGAGTCATTCCCTTTTAAGTTAATTAACCTAACACCTTGAGTTGCTCTACCCATAGTTCTTAAGTTAGAAACACTCAATCTAATTGCTATTCCTGACTTGTTGATAATCATTAAGTCATCATCATCAGTAACTGTTTTAATTGCTACTAAATGACCTGTCTTTTCAGTAATAGAAATTGTTTTAACTCCTTTACCTCCTCTATTGGTGATTCGGTAAACTGCTTCTCCGTCTTCAGGATCATCAATGTATGTACGTTTTCCGTAACCGTTTTCAGAAACAACAAGAACTGTTTCTTCCATAGGGTTTTCAATAGCAACCATACCTATTACTTCATCTTTATCGTTAGCCAAAGTAATACCTCTAACTCCAGATGCATTTCTACCCATTGGTCTTGTTTTAGCTTCTTCAAAACGAATTGCTTTACCAGACTTTAAGGCTAGCATAACTTGACTGTTTCCTGTAGTTAATTTTGCTTCTAGCAATTCATCATCCTCTTTAATAGTAATGGCATTGATACCATTAGTACGAGGTCTAGAATATTGCTCTAAAGCTGTCTTTTTAACCTGACCATTTTTAGTCGCCATTATTACATAGTGACTATTAATGTAATCTTCATCTTTTAAATCTTGAGTACAAATGAAAGCCATTACTTTATCATCTTGCTCAATATTTATTAGGTTTTGAATTGCTCTACCTTTAGATGTTTTACTGCCTTCTGGAATTTCATAAACCCGCATCCAGAAACATTTTCCTTTTTGGGTAAAGAACAACATGTATTGGTGGTTAGTACCAACAAAAAGGTGTTCTAAGAAATCTTCATTACGAGTGGTTGAAGCTTTTTGACCAACTCCTCCTCTATTTTGAGTTTTGTATTCAGTAAGCGATGTACGCTTAATGTAACCAGCATGAGAAATAGTTATTACTACTTGCTCATCAGGAATCATATCTTCGATACTTAAATCTCCTCCTGCATATTCAATTATTGAACGACGCTCATCACCATACTTTTCTTTAACAACAAGAAGCTCTTCTTTAATGATATCCATACGACGCTCTTTTTTATCAAGAATATCTTTTAAATCTTCAATGGTTTTCATCAATTCATCATACTCAGAGCGTAACTTGTCTTGCTCCAGTCCTGTTAATTGACGTAAACGCATTTCTACGATTGCTTTAGCTTGTATTTCAGAAAGCTTAAAGCGTTCAATTAACTTTTCACGAGCTTCATCAGCATTTGAAGATGCACGAATTAATGCAATAACTTCATCAATATTATCAGAAGCTATAATTAATCCTTCTAAGATATGAGCACGCTCTTCTGCCTTACGCAATTCATAAGTAGTACGACGTACAACTACATCGTGTCTGTGCTCCACAAAATGATGGATTAACTCTTTTAAGTTTAATAATTGCGGTCTACCATTTACTAGTGCAATATTATTTACACTGAAAGAAGACTGCAACGCAGTGTATTTATAAAGCTTATTTAATACAATATTTGGAATAGCATCACGCTTAAGTACATAAACGATACGCATACCATTTCTGTCGGACTCATCACGAATGGTTGAAATACCATCAAGCTTTTTATCATTTACAAGATCAGCAGTTTTTTTAATCATATCTGCTTTATTCACTTGATAAGGAATTTCAGATACAATGATACATTCTCTACCTTGAACTTCTTCAATATTGGCTTTACCACGCATTACGATACGGCCACGACCAGTTTTAAAAGCTTCACGAACACCATCATAACCATAAATAGTTCCTCCTGTAGGGAAATCTGGTGCTTTAATATGAGTAATTAGTTCATCAATTTCTATATCATTATTATCTATATAAGCTACAGTACCATCTACAACTTCACTTAAGTTATGTGGAGGCATGTTTGTAGCCATACCAACTGCAATACCAGATGCTCCATTAACTAAAAGTCCTGGTATTCTTGTTGGAAGAACCGTTGGTTCTTGTAGAGTATCATCAAAATTTAATTTATGATCTACGGTTTCTTTGTCAATATCTGCCAACATGTCCTCAGATATTTTACGCATACGTGCTTCAGTATAACGCATTGCTGCAGGACTATCTCCATCTATAGAACCAAAGTTTCCTTGACCATCAACAAGCATATAACGCAAACTCCATTCTTGAGCCATACGTACCATAGTGTCATAAACAGAGGTATCACCATGAGGATGGTACTTACCTAAAACTTCACCAACTATTCTTGCCGATTTTTTATGTGCGGTATTAGATCTAACACCTAGTTCATGCATTCCATATAAAACACGTCTGTGCACTGGCTTTAAACCATCTCTTACATCAGGTAATGCACGTGACACAATGACTGACATTGAATAATCAATGTAAGCCGACTTCATTTCATCTTCAATATTAATTGGAATGAGTTTTTCTCCTTCTGCCATATATAAAAATTATTAGAATTTTGTAGGTTTTCAAATCGTGCTAATATAAGTATTTTGATAGTGTTTGAGCCACCTTTAAGCACCTTTTTTGACATTTTTTATTAACAATATTACCTACTGTTTTAGTTAATAAGTATGCTGTTAAATGTTTTGAACTTTTGAAGTTTTTTCACTCTATTAGCTACTATAAAAACATTTAAGGTATAGTTTTTGACATTATCTATTTGTTTTTATTATTTTTAATGCAGAAAGGATTTTAAACATGGATGATAATTTTTCCCCAAGAGTCAAAGATGTAATTGCTTACAGTAAAGAAGAAGCATTACGCCTTGGCCATGATTTTATAGGTACCGAACATTTAATGTTGGGGCTACTTCGTGATGGTAATGGAAAAGCGATAGATATACTTGGAGCTTTAGAAATTGATTTAAATCATCTAAGGCGCAAGGTAGAAATATTAAGCCCTGCAAATTCAAATATATCATCTGCTTCAAACGAAAAGAAAAACCTACATTTAACTAGGCAAGCTGAACGTGCCTTAAAGACTACTTTTTTAGAAGCTAAACTATTTCAAAGTACATCAATTAATACTGCACATTTATTATTGTGCATTTTAAGAAACGAAAATGACCCTACTACTAAGCTTTTAAATAAGCTTAAAGTAGATTATGATAACGTAAAAGAACAATTTAAATTTATGATTACAAACGAGGATGATTTTATAGAATCGCCAAAAGCTGAGTCTTTTTCAGACGATGATATTAACGACGAGGATGATTCTAAACAAAACCCTTTTGGACAATCTTCATCAAAAACAACAAAGAAATCTAAGACACCTGTTTTAGATAATTTTGGAAGAGACCTTACTGAACTTGCTGAAGACGGTAAACTCGACCCTGTTGTTGGAAGAGAAAAAGAAATACAACGTGTATCTCAAATATTAAGCAGGCGTAAAAAGAACAACCCGCTTTTAATAGGAGAACCAGGAGTTGGTAAATCTGCAATTGCTGAAGGGTTAGCTTTACGTATTGTAAAACGTAAAGTGTCTCGTATACTTTTTAACAAACGTGTTGTAACGCTTGACTTAGCTAGTTTAGTTGCTGGCACAAAATACCGTGGGCAATTTGAAGAACGTATGAAAGCTGTGATGAATGAGTTGGAAAAAAACGACGACATCATACTTTTTATTGACGAGATTCATACCATAGTTGGAGCTGGAGGAGCTACTGGTAGCTTAGATGCTTCAAATATGTTTAAACCAGCTTTAGCAAGAGGTGAAATTCAATGTATTGGTGCTACAACACTAGATGAGTATAGACAATACATCGAGAAAGATGGTGCTTTAGAGCGTCGTTTTCAAAAAGTAATTGTTGAGCCTACTAGCGTTGAAGAAACCATTGAGATTTTAAACAATATTAAAGAAAAATACGAAGACCATCATAATGTTGATTATACACCAGAAGCTATTGAAGCTTGTGTAAAATTAACTAATAGATATATGACTGAACGCTTCCTTCCAGATAAAGCTATAGATGCTTTAGATGAAGCTGGCTCTAGAGTTCATATTACCAATATTGATGTACCTAAGCAAATTCTTGAATTAGAAAAGAAGCTTGAAGAAGTTAAGGCTACTAAAAATTCTGTGGTTAAAAAGCAGAAATATGAAGAAGCTGCAAAACTTAGAGATGACGAGAAGCGTTTAGAAAAAGACCTTGCCATTGCACAAGAAAAATGGGAAGAAGAAACCAAACAGCATAGAGAAATTGTAACTGAAGATAACGTTGCAGATGTAATATCTATGATGACTGGAATTCCTGTTAATAGAATTGCTCAAACTGAAAGCAACAAATTAGCTAAACTGCCTGAACTTATAAAAGGTAAGGTTATTGGTCAGGATGAAGCTGTTTCAAAAGTTGTTAAAGCTATTCAGCGTAATCGTGCTGGACTTAAAGATCCCAACAAGCCTATTGGGTCGTTTATATTTTTAGGTCAAACAGGTGTGGGAAAAACGCAGTTAGCTAAAGTATTGGCTAGAGAGTTATTTGATAGCGAAGAAGCACTTGTAAGAATTGACATGAGTGAATACATGGAAAAATTCGCTATTTCTAGATTAATTGGAGCACCTCCTGGTTATGTTGGATACGAAGAAGGTGGACAACTAACTGAGAAAGTAAGACGCAAACCTTATGCTGTAGTGCTTCTTGATGAAATTGAAAAAGCGCATCCAGATGTATTTAATATGTTGCTACAGGTATTGGATGATGGCTATTTAACTGATAGTCTTGGTAGAAAAATCGATTTTAGAAATACCATTATTATAATGACTTCTAACATTGGTGCTCGTAAACTTAAAGACTTTGGTCAAGGTGTAGGTTTTGGTACATCAGCAAAGGAATCTCAAGCTAAAGATAACTCTAGAAGCATTATAGAAAATGCACTTAAAAAAGCTTTTGCTCCTGAATTCTTAAATAGAATTGATGATGTAATGGTATTTAATGTTCTTGAAAAAGAAGATATAGATAAGATTATTGATATTGAGCTAGTAAAACTAATAGCTAGAATTAAAGATCTTGGTTACGATCTTAAATTAAGTAATAAAGCTAAAGACTATATTGCTGAAAAAGGTTTTGATAAAGATTATGGTGCAAGACCATTAAAGCGTGCCATTCAAAAATACATTGAAGATGCATTAGCTGAAGAAATTATCAACTCTCAATTACATGAAGGCGACACAATTTTAATGGATTTAGACTCTAAAACAAATGAACTAACCATAACTATTGAAAAGTCCGAACAACACTCTGAGGAATCTTAATTCTTTAATATATAAAACTAAAAGCTCATTATAATAAATGAGCTTTTTTTATGTCTTGTAGTGAAACTATCTTAAAGCAATAAACCTTAAACGCAACCTTATGGTTTAGGTTTATGTACAGACATCTATTAGTACATACTTTAATAATCATTAATACACTATTGCTTTAAAAGGCATTTAAATAAAGTGTAACTACTAATACAGCAACTTTACGGTTTAATATATTGAATATACACAAATAAAAAAGGCAGCTATTTCTAGCTGCCTTTTTCTATCAACATTTATTTGGCTATTGCCTAATAATTAGTGTCTCTTAACTGATGAAGATACAATCTTCTTAGTTACTGAACCTTGACTAGTTGTTAACTTAACATAGAACATTTGGTTAGACGTTCTAGATAAATCAAATCTAGTATTTCCTTTTGAACCAGCAACGTATCTGTTATTAGTATCACTTAAGATTAGTAATCCTTTAGTGTCAAATAACTCAATAGTTACATTAGTTTCAAAGTCAAATGTGTATGAAATATTAACTTCTTTGTCAAATGGTACTGGATAAGCTGTAAAGTCTAGAGCTTCACTTACTCTTTCTACTGATTCCTCTCCTACATAGATTGGTCCAGGATTAGACGTGGTAGTAGATTCTGTTGTAGTTTCATAGCTACCTTGTCTATTCTCAGATCCACCTTCAACCCAAGTATAAGTTACTGAACATTCTCCTTCGTTTCCACATGAATCCGTTTGAGTGAAAGTTCTAGTTAATGTATACTCAGTATAATCTAGGTAGTAGTAACCGCAATCAACGTAGATATCGTCACAACGGCTACCATCAATATCCCAATCAGCAGGATTACAAGAAGGAGCAGTATCCTCTGTAGTATTATACCAAATCAGTCCTTTTAAATTACCATTTTCATATTCATACACTTCCCATCTATTAGTAGAATGGTTATAGTATAATGGGTAAGAATATTGAGGGTAATCATCTCTATAACCATTAGCATATACTGCATATCCATCTTCTCCATATCCAGTTCTCTCAAAATGAACAATATCAAACAATTCACCATCTTCAATACATGTGATATCTAAATTAGTAGATTCACCATAGTACTCTTCAGATGACAACTCATCAGTATATGTGCTAGTTACTCCATCTTCATCCATGTTATCAGTATAGTTAGCTGTTGTAGCTACACCATAAGGAACACCATTATCATCTAAATCTGGATTTTCACCAAAGTTAGCATCGTCTGGACATTCTACAACTGGACCTTCTTCATCACAACTTTGACCTATAGTCCAAGTGTAAGTCACAGTACACTCATCTTCATTACCGCAATCATCAGTAGCAGTAAACGTACGAGTAAATGTATAAGTTACAGAACTTGAATATACTGGGCATTCTAAAGTAAATGCTTTGTTATGTCCAGTGTTAGATGTAAACGACCAAGCTGTAGCATCGCATCCGTCAAATGCATCTGCATTTGCAGTTCCAGCTGGTTGAATATTATTTCCTCCAAAGTCTTGAAGAATGTCATACTCACCACTATTTGAATTGTATACTACTAAGATAGTTCCATAATTAGGTAATACATCTCCGTTTAGGCTTGTAATAACACCTGAGTAATATGGCTGACCATCAGAAGTAGTTCCTGCAGGAGCATTTCCTAAGTTAAGCATATATCCTTCTTCAAAAGTGAAGATATACTCACCTTCTACTGAAGAACTATTAACTGTTTCAGTTATCTCACTATCAGTGTAATCATGAGTTGCACCATCAGCTATACAGTTGTCTGTATAAAATGCTTTATCAGCAAATCCTGTTGGAGTTTCAGTCACTACACCAAAATCAACATCTTCAGGACACTCTAATACTGGAGCAGTAACATCATTCACTGTAATAACATGAGTAGTTACAGAAACATTTCCACATCCATCATCATATGTCCATGTACGCGTGATTGTTTCAGGACAAGTTTGCCCATCACTAGTTTCACTAAATACACCTTCTATTTCACCTTGACAAGCATCGATAGCTTTTAAGTCAATAGCTTCTGGCACATCATCTGTACACTCATAAGTAAATTCTTCATCTGCAGGTGCTTCAGGAGCTTCATCATCAATTACTTTGTAAGTACAAGTAAATGGCTCAGAAATTTTACCACAAGCATCCTCAGCTTCAAATGAAATTGATAACATATTGATACAATTGTCATCTGTAGAAGTTTTACCGATAACACGTATAATGATATCTCCAAGATCAGTACAGTTATCACTTACACAGCTTCCAATAGGTAGTATTTCAACACCACCAACAGTCCATGATGTGAATGCATCTATTTCATCTCCAATGTTAAGAGATATTCCAGCTTCAGCAGGACAATCAGCTCCATTAGATGTAAATATTTCGAAACTTTCTAATTGACATTCTAAGTCAAATACTGGAGGTGACTGATCTCCACCTTGATAGTTAACTTTGATGATATCAGACTCATTTCCGCATTCATCCATAGCTATGTACTCAAATACTCTAATCCACTCACAGTCTGTACCGTAAACTTTTTCTATTTTGTTTACAGTGATTACCTCTGAACAGTTATCAGAATATAACGCAGCGATATCTTCCTCAGAAGGCTCTCCTAAATCAGAATCTATACATAAGTCTAATGAATTTTGACCCATTGGAACATCTCCTTCAAGTACTGGTGGTGTAGTATCACCTCCTTGGTAGTAAATTACAATGTTCTCAGCTTTATTTCCACAAGCATCTTCTACAGTGTAAGTATAAGTTGCTGTCCAGTAGCAATTATCTCCAGTAATAACTGGCTCTAATTCAGTTACGATAACTTCACTACAGTTTTCAGTATATAACTCAGCTAAGTTGCTTGATTTTGGTGCTTCTGGAATTTCATCAAAACATAATTCCATTCCTGTTTCACCAGTTGGTAACGTTCCTGTTAACTCAGGAGCAGTTTTGTCTCCTCCGTTATAGTAAACTTTAACTGGAGCTGCAAAATTACCACAATCATCTTGAACTTCGTATCTGAACATAACTGCCCAATCACAATCATCACCAAGACTTACAACTGTTTTAGTAACATTTACATTACCACAATTGTCTTCAAATAATGCAGCAATCTCTTCTTCAGTTGGTTCAGTTGGATGATCAGCATAACATGCATCAATATTAGAAATACCTTCAGGTAATTCACCTACTAATACTGGAGCTGTTTCATCGATAACTGTTACAGTACGATTAGCTGTAATCGTTCTTCCACATTCATCAGTGAATGACCAATTAACTTCAAACATTCCACAGCTTCCATCAAAAGGCTCTGCAACACCTTGAACTTCACCACTAATTTCACAAGAAACAGTACCTCCATTTGAGTATGCTAAATAAGCTGGCTCATATGTTGCTAAATCTTCACAAGCAATAGTTATGTCATCTACTTGATCAAACTCAGCTACTGGAGCTGGTAATACAGTTACTGTTTTGCTAGTTGTGATTTCACGCTCACAATCATCTTTATAGAACCATGTTACTGTTAATGTTCCTCCACATTCATTGTATTCACCAGAGATTTCTCCTAAAACTTCACCTTCAATTAAACAAGCTTCTGTTCCAGCATCATTAGTGTAAGATAAATATGTAGCTTCGTATACATTAGCTTCTTCACATGTAATCTCTTCATCCTCTACTGGTGCAAACTCTGCAGCTGGTGCTGGTAATACAGTTACTGTTTTGGTAGCTGTAATCTCTCTTTGACAATCATCCATAAATGTCCAAGTTACCAATAACTCTCCTCCACACTCTGTGTAAGTTCCTGTTAATTCACCTTCAACTTCTCCCGCTATTAAACAAGCGTCAGTCTCAGCATTGTTACTATATGATAAGTAACCTGCAACATAAGATGCAGCTTCATCACATGTAATCTCTTCATCTTCTACTGGTGCAAACTCTGCAGCTGGTGCTGGTAATACAGTTACTGTTTTTGTAGCTGTAATCTCACGCTCACAGTTATCTTTGTAGAACCATGTTACTGTTAATGTTCCTCCACACTCAGAGTAAGTTCCACTTAACTCACCTTCTACTTCTCCTGCTATTAAACAAGCATCAGTCTCAGCATTATTACTATATGATAAGTAGCCTGCAACATAAGATGCAGCTTCATCACATGTAATTTCTTCATCCTCTACTGGTGCAAATTCTGCTGCTGGTGCTGGTAATACAGTTACTATTTTTGTAGCTGTAATCTCTCTTTGACAATCATCCATAAATGTCCAAGTTACCATTAACTCTCCACCACACTCATTGTATTCACCTGAGATTTCTCCTTCAACCTCTCCTGCAATTAAACAAGTGTCAGTTTCAGCATTATTACTATATGATAAGTAACCTGCAACATAAGATGCAGCTTCATCACATGCAATCTCTTCATTCTCTACTGGTGCAAACTCTGCAGCTGGTGCTGGTAATACAGTTACTGTTTTACTAGCTGTAATCTCACGCTCACAGTTATCTTTGTAGAACCATGTTACTGTTAACGTTCCTCCACACTCAGAGTAAGTTCCTGTAATTTCTCCTTCAACTTCTCCTGCTATTAAACAAGCGTCAGTCTCAGCATTATTACTATATGATAAGTAACCTGCAACATAAGATGCAGCTTCATCACATGTAATTTCTTCATCCTCTACTGGTGCAAATTC